>CABRWN010000138.1 GCA_902474645.1 uncultured Collinsella sp. | reverse complement strand
GGCAACAGCCGTGGCGGCAAGCGCGGCGGCAGCTCCCGTCGCCCCGGCGACGGCGGCGGCAAGCGCAAGTAAGATGCGCATCGCGCGCTAGCGTGAGACAAGCTAAGGGCCCGAGCAAACAACGCTCGGGCCCTTTTGTTTGCCGTGTCCATCGCTAATTCAAACGTGATGTTTTCGGGAATGCATCTGGGGGATGCCGAGGACCTATTTTCTGCCATGCAGCAATGGGTCCCATGGGGTGCGCCGTGCATTTTTTGGAGTATTCTGCAGTTCGAGTTGCCTGCATATGATTCGACGTCGCCAACGGTGGCCTTCGGATATCCCTAGCGAGCGTTCCGAGTCAGATTTCGCCGTTTTCCGGAGCAGGGGCGCGTCATTCTCGCCATGTCGGGACTTAGAATGATACGGCGCCCTACAGTTTTGCCCACCCGCGGCGGTGCTGACGCGGTCACGTTGCAGAATACTCCGTTTTTTGCACGTGCCGGGATGGGGTACCTCAGGAGAACGCGGCGGTATCCAGTAAGTATATGCAATCTGTACCGTAATTTATACAAAACGAAGAGGCAGACAGCGTAGGGTGGGTGCATTGGGGTGCTTGGTGCACCAAAACGGGGATCCCATGCGCCGTATACTCTGGCTGGATGTGAAAGCGGCTTGACGCGTTGCCAGGCGTAGGGGAGGGCGCCTCGATGAGCGTATTCGAAATTGTGTTTAGTCCGACGGGTGGAACGCGGAAGGTGTCTGGCCTTGTGGCCGGGGCACTGGGCAAGAATACCGTTACCGTCGATCTGGCCGATAGCGGGCTAGATTTCAGCGCTGTCTCGATGACTGAGGACGACGTGGCCGTAATCTCTGTGCCGGCGTATGCCGGTAGAATCCCGGCTGTGGTGGCTGACCGGTTGGGCATGGTGCGCGGCAACGGGGCTCGGGCTGTTTTGGTTTGTGTATACGGAAACCGCGCGTTTGAGGACACGCTCGTAGAGCTGGAGGACGTTGCGAAGCATGCGGGATTCCGGGTGATCGCGGCAGTTGCGGCCATTGCAGAACATTCCATTGCGCGACAGTTTGCTGCCGGTCGTCCGGATGCGCAGGATGAGGCGCAGCTCGCAGAGTTTGCGCAGCAAATTCAGCAAAAGCTGTTGGCTGAGGATGCGTCCGAGCCCTCTATTCCCGGCAACCGTCCTTATAAACAAGCCGGAGGTCACCGCATGGCACCCGAGGCAACAGAGGATTGTGTCTCCTGCGGTGCATGCGCCGCGGCGTGCCCCGTTTGCGCTATCGACAAGAGTGACCCCAAACGAGCAGCTGGCGAGGCGTGCATCTCCTGCATGCGCTGCATCGCCGTATGTCCGCGAGGTGCTCGCAAGCTTGATTCCAACAAACTATCCGCTGTTTCCCAGATGCTGAGCAAGGTTTGCGTCGCGCGGAAGGAATGCGAGCTCTTCATCTAGCGCAAGTGAGATTGGTGCAAACAAACCTGGCCCTTTTGCACCAAAAACGATCCGTTTTCCTCCGTTCCCAAGGGATCATGTGATCCGAAGGGGACGGAGGAAAACGGATCAAAAAGGAAAAATAGTAAGGCGCTCTTTTTCACATTGAATATTGCAATTTGGTAACGCGTTTTATCAAATATGGCATTTATCTGCGGTAATGTTCTATTTCACCGCTGAGGGTGACATTTTATACCGCCTGCCGAACCGTATGGAGACCTCACAACTTTTTAGGTCAGTGTTGTGCGTGTAGCAATTTCGCCCGGCCTCGCCTCCGGGCTGCCATGTGAGAGGGGATCTTATGGCTCGACTGCATGTAATGGAACGCAGCCACGCTCAGGCCGTCATGGACGACCTGCACGATGCGCTCGGACGTCGTCTGGCGGTGAGTTCGCTCGCTCCGTGTCCCGTTGAGTTTACGGCAGCGCTCGTCAACCTGTGCTCCACCCAGAGCTGCGGCAAGTGCACGCCCTGCCGCGTGGGCCTGAGCGCGCTGAGCGACCTGCTCGCCGATGTGCTCGAAGGGCGCGCCGATGAGTCCACGCTCAACCTGATTGAGCGTACGGCCCGCACCATCTACCTTTCGAGCGACTGCGCCATCGGCTACGAAGCTGGCGCCATGGCACTCACGGCCATTCGCGGCTTCCGCGACGATTTTGAGCATCACATTCGCGAGCACTCCTGCGGCTTTGATCGCGAGGCCCGCGTTCCGTGTGTCTCGGGCTGCCCGGCGCACGTCGACATTCCCGGTTACATTTCGCTCGTCGAGGCCGGCCGCTATGCCGACGCCGTCAAGGTCATCCGCAAGAACAACCCGCTGCCGCTCGTCTGCGGCCTGGTGTGCGAGCATCCCTGCGAGATGCACTGTCGCCGTGGCATGGTCGACGACCCCATGAACATCCTCGCCCTCAAGCGTTTTGCCGTTGAGCACAGTGACCTCAACGACCACAAGCCGCATGTAGTGGACAACACCGGTAAGCGCGTCGCCGTGATCGGCGGCGGCCCGGCCGGCCTTTCCTGCGCTTACTACCTGGCCGTGATGGGTCATAAGGTGACCATCTTTGAGCAGCGTCACCACCTGGGCGGCATGCTGCGCTACGGCATCCCCAGCTATCGTCTGCCGCGCGAGCGTCTGCAGGCCGAGATCGACTGGATCTTGAGCGCCGGCATCGACGTTGAGCTCGATCACTCCGTCAACGGCGAGGAGCTTGCCCGCCTGCGCGACGAGTTCGATGCCGTCTACCTGGCCATCGGTGCCCACAGTGACAAGAAGCTCGGCCTTCCGGGTGAAGAGGCGCCCGGCGTGGAATCGGCCGTCAAGATGCTGCGCGCCATCGGCGATGACGAACTGCCCGACCTGAGCGGCCAGCGCGTGTGCGTCATTGGCGGCGGCAACGTGGCCATGGACGTGGCGCGCTCTGCTGTGCGCTGCGGTGCCGAAAAGGTGAGCATCGTCTACCGCCGTCGCATCTGCGATATGACGGCCCAGGACGCCGAGATCGCCGGTGCCCAGGCCGAGGGCTGCGAGGTGCTGGAGTTGACGGCCCCGCTCGCCATCGAGACGGGCGAGGACGGTCGCGTGAGCGGCTTGCGCGTGCAACCGCAGATTATCGGCGAGCCCCGTCGCGGTCGTCCGGCTCCGCGGGCCGCCGCTACGCCCGAGCGCGTCATCCCCTGCGAGCGCGTGTTTGTCGCCATTGGTCAGGACATCGATTCCAAGCCGTTTGAGGACATGGGCATCGCCTGCAAGTGGGGTTGCGTCGTCACCGATTCGGACGGCGCCGTGCCCAACTTCGATGGCCTCTTTAGCGGCGGCGACTGCCAGACCGGTCCCGCCACCGTCATCCGCGCCATCAATGCCGGCCGCGTAGCTTCGGCAAACATCGACCGCTATCTGGGCTTCGACCACAAAATCAAGCTCGACGTGCTTAAGGAGGTTATCCAGTTTAAGGGCAAGCACGAGTGCGGCCGCTGCGAGCTGGGCGAGCGCGAGGCCGGCGAGCGTATTCACGATTGGAATCTGGTCGAGCAGGGCCTTACCGAGGAGGAGGCGCGCCAGGAGGCAAGCCGCTGCCTGCGTTGCGACCACTTTGGCTTTGGCGCGTTCCGCGGAGGGAGGAATCTGGAATGGTAGAGCTCAACAACCCCACTGTCAGCGACAAGACCGAAAGCGGAGCTCTCAATATGGTCAAGCTCACTATCGATAATTGCGAGGTCGTGGTACCCGAGCACACCACGATCCTGGACGCCGCCAAGTCCGTCGGCATCCAGATTCCCACCCTGTGCTATCTGCGCGATCTGAACGAGATCGGTGGCTGCCGCGTGTGCGTGGTCGAGGTTGAGGGCTGCGACCAGCTGGTTGCCGCCTGCAACAACTACGTGCTCGACGGCATGGTGGTCCACACCAACAGCCCCAAGGCCCGCGAGGCCCGTCGCACCAACGTGCAGCTGCTGCTGTCCCAGCACGATTCGCAGTGCACGAGCTGCGTGCGCAGCGGCAACTGCAACCTGCAGACCATCGCCAACGACCTGGGCATTTTCTATCTGCCGTATCAAAGGCATTTGGCGGGCGAGGGTTGGGATTTCGATTTTCCCATCATCCGCGAAAACGACAAGTGCATTAAATGCATGCGCTGCATCAAGGTGTGCGAGAGCGTGCAGGGCCTAGGGATTTGGGACCTGACCAACCGCGCCACGCATACCGCTGTGGGTACCCGCGGGCGCGCACCGATCGGCAAGACCGATTGCGTCGCGTGCGGCCAGTGCATCACGCATTGCCCGACGGGCGCGCTGCGCGAGCGCGACGATACCGAGACCGTGTTTGACGCGCTTGCTAATCCCGACAAGATCGTGCTGGTGCAGATCGCGCCTGCCGTGCGCAGCGCCTGGGGCGAGGAGCTCGGCATATCTCGCGAGGAGGCAACCGTCGAGCGTCTGGCCTGCGCACTGCGCCGCGTTGGCTTTGAGTACGTGTTCGACACCGATTTCTCGGCCGACCTCACCATTATGGAGGAGGGTTCCGAGCTGCTCGAGCGCCTAGGCGCCGCCGCTAAGGGCGAAGGCGACAGCCGCGGCTGGCCCATGTTTACGAGCTGCTGCCCGGGTTGGGTGCGCTTTGTGAAGGCGCGCTATCCGGAGTTTGTCGACAGCCTGTCCACGTCCAAGTCGCCGCAGCAGATGTTCGGCGCCATCGCCAAGACCTACTATGCCAAAGTGCTGGGCGTGGAGCCCGAGCGTCTGTTTGTGGTGTCCGTGATGCCGTGCACGGCCAAGAAGGCCGAGTGCGCGCTGCCGAGCATGGTGGGCGAGGACGGCACGCCCGATGTGGACGTTGCGCTGACGGTGCGCGAGATGGTGCGCATGATCCGCGCGAGCCACGTGAGCGTGGACACGCTGGTCGAGGAGCCGCTCGATACGCCGCTGGGCTTTGGCACGGGCGCGGGTGTGATCTTTGGCGCCACGGGCGGCGTGATGGAGGCCGCCGTGCGCTCGGCCTATTACCTGGTGACGGGCAAGAACCCCGACGCCGACTTCTTTACCGATGTGCGCGGCCTGGACGGCTGGAAGGAAGCCGTCGCCGATATCGATGGTACCAAGGTGCGCGTCGCCGTGGCGCACGGGCTGGGTAACGCCGCCCGTCTGCTCGACGCGATTCGCGACGGCCGCGTGGGCTATGACTTCGTCGAGGTCATGGCGTGCCCCGGCGGCTGCGTCGGTGGTGGCGGTCAGCCCATCCACGACGGTTGCGAGCTAGCTGCCGAGCGTGGCCAGGTGCTCTGGGGCCTCGATGCGAACGCCGAGATTCGCTTCTCGCATGAGAATCCTGATGTCCAGGCGTGCTATCGCGAGTTCTTGGGCGCGCCGCTCTCGCCGCTGGCCGAGGAGCTGCTGCATACCGACCATCATGCATGGACGATGCCCAGCGAGGAGGCGTGCTAGCGATGCGTGCGTTTAATGTTGAGCTGTCGCGCCGGGGGTTTGCCTCGGCGCTCGCCGCGGGCGCCCTGTCACTTGCGCTGGCTGGCTGTGGCGGCGGGTCTGCCGGTGTCCATCGCAGCGGCGGTACTGGCGGCGAATACGGACATCAGCCTTCTCCGCC
>CABRWN010000137.1 GCA_902474645.1 uncultured Collinsella sp. | reverse complement strand
CAACCGTGGCTGGTTCAAGGAGAACTGGCAGCGCGCCAAGATGACCTCGCTCGGGATCCCTGACCTCCGCGTCGTCCAGAACAACATCTCCTACAACGAGAAGAGGGGCGTCACCCGCGGCATCCACGCCGAGCCCTGGGACAAGTTCATCTCGGTGGCCCGCGGCTCGGTCTTCGGCGCCTGGGTGGACCTGCGCGAGGGCAGCGCCACCTACGGGAAGGTGTTCACCTGCACGCTCGACCCGTCCAGGGCCATCTACGTCCCGCGCGGCGTGGGCAACTCCTTCCAGGCCCTGGAGGACGGCACCGCCTACACCTACCTGGTGGACGCCCACTGGTCGCTGGAGCTGAAGAGGACCTACACCTTCGTTAACCTCGCCGACCCCGAGCTCGCCATCGAGTGGCCGATCCCGCTGGACCAGGCCACCGTCTCCGAGGCGGACCTCAACCACCCGATGCTGAGGGACGTCGTCCCCATGGCGCCCAAGAGGACGCTCGTCACCGGCTGCAACGGCCAGCTGGGCCGCGCGGTGCGCAGGCTGGCGGAGGAGCGCGGCGTCGCCAAGGACTTCGACTTCTGCGACATCGACACCTTCGACATGTCCGACCCGGACGCCTACGCGCAGTACGACTGGTCGCTCTACGGCACGGTCATCAACTGCGGCGCCTACACCGCCGTGGACAGGGCGGAGACCCCCGAGGGCCGTGCCACCGCCTGGAAGGCCAACGCGACCGGGCCGGCCCTGCTCGCCCGCACATGCGCCGGGCACGGCATCACGCTCGTCCACGTGTCCAGCGACTACGTCTTCGACGGCACGGCCGAGGTCCATACCGAGGACGAGCCCCTCAGCCCGCTGTCCGTCTACGGCCAGACCAAGGCCGCCGGCGACATCGCCGTGGCCGGGTGCCCGCGCCACTACATCATGCGCTCCAGCTGGGTCATCGGCGAGGGCCACAACTTCGTCAAGACCATGAAGGGGCTCTCCGACCGCGTCGCCGACCCGGAGGACGGGCTCGCGCAGGTCACCGTGGTCGACGACCAGCTGGGCCGCCTGACCTTCACGCGCGACATGGCCGAGGCCATCTTCCACGTGCTTGATGTGAAGGCCCCCTACGGCACCTACGACTGCACCGGCTCCGGCGCCGTCAAGAGCTGGGCCGACATCGCCCGCGCCGTCTTCGATGCCGTCAACGGCAACGGGGACAAGGTCGTGCCGGTATCGACCGCCGACTACTACTCCACCGCCGCGGGCCCCGTCGCCCCGCGCCCGGTCCACTCCGCGCTCGACCTGTCCAGGCTCGAGTCGGTCGGCTTCCACATGCCCGACTGGGAGGAAGAGCTGGGGGAGTACCTCAAGACGCTCTAGCCGCTATTAACTTTTCGAGAGCAAAAGCCGCCGCTTGTTAACGGTGGCTTTTCTTGTTGGTGGCTATCTGCGCAGTGGTGCCAATAGTATTCTGCGGAAGATCTACCTCTCGCTTGTCTCGGTGGCGGACTTGCCGGGCTGGTCATCGTAGGCGTATTTGCTGTACACGTTGACCTCCCACTGCTTTTTTTCGACCTTTGCCACAGAATCCAGGATGAATCCGGTTGCAAGGCTCAGACCACAGAGGAACATAAACGATGCAGCAAGCATGGCAGTGGGGAAACGCGGGACCAGGCCGGTCTGAAAGTACTCAACAAAGATAGGAATGCCCAAAACCAGGCCGATAATCGCGAATAGAAGCGCGACGAGGCTGAAGAACTTCAGCGGGCGGTAGTCCTTGAACAGCGTGCCGATCATCGCAACGACTTTAATGCCGTCGCTCACGGTATTGAGCTTGGACTCGGAGCCTTCCGGACGGTCGCGGTACTCGATGGGCACGTCTTTGATGCGCCAGCGGTGGTCGACGGCGTGGATCGAGAGCTCGGTTTCGATCTGGAAGCCCTCGGAAAGCACAGGGAAGGTTTTGACGAACGGGCGGCTCATGGCGCGGTAGCCTGTCATGACGTCATCGAAGCTGTAGCCATAGATCCACTTGATCATGGCGCGGACCAGATTATTGCCAAAGCCGTGGAAGGCACGCTTGTTCTCCTCGGCGTAGGTGCCGTTGGAAAGGCGATCGCCTACGGTCATGTCGGCCGTGCCGTTAAGGATGGGCTCGCAGAGGGCCTTGGCCGCCTCGGCGGGGTAGGTGTCGTCTCCGTCGACCATCAGGTAGCAATCGGCGTCGATATCGCGAAACATCTGGCGGCACACGTTGCCCTTTCCCTGACGGGGCTCAAAGCGGACTGTGGCGCCGTGCTCGGTGGCAATGCGTGAGGTATCGTCTGACGAGTTGTTGTCATAGACATAGACCGTCGCCTGCGGAAGCTCGCGGTGAAAGTCGTCGATGACTTTGCCGATCGTGAGCGCTTCGTTGTAGCAAGGGATGATGACGGCGATGGATTCAGAATTCACTTAATGCTCCTTATACATTCAATCCTAGAAAGTATAGCCGTTTGGGCCTGGCATCCTAAGATGTGGGTTAGTTCTCCAGTTTTGTTGCGCGAATCGTTTGCATGGCCGTCGGGTCTATACTGTTCGTTTGTCAACGATTACGAGTAAAGGAGTTGCATCCGTGTCGGATCAGACAAAGCAACAAGAAACTCGCAGTCTGCCTGCGACGTTTGCTAAGAATGAATTTGAGAAGGACGCGTTTATCCTTCGTCAGCTGGTTACCAAGGATTTTAAGATCAAGTATCGCCGTAGCGTTCTGGGCGTCGCATGGTCGGTGCTCAACCCGCTGCTGATGATGATCGTCATGGCCATCGTGTTCTCGACGATTTTTGGCCAGGGCCGCAATGGCTCAATGACGCCCGAGATGTACCCACTGTACTTGATCGTGGGTAACATTACCTTTGCCGTCATGTCTGAGTCTACTAACCAGGCCCTGACGTCGATCGTGGGCGCTGCCCCTCTGCTCAAGAAGGTTAAGGTGCACCGCTGGGTTTTCCCGGTGCAGAAGGTGCTCTTCTCGCTGGTCAACTTTGCCTTCTCGCTGGTCGCCGTCGCCATCGTCATGCTGTGGTTCCGCGTTATGCCTTCTTGGCACCTGATTCTGTTGCCGGTTTGCCTGCTGCTGCTTATGTGCTTCTGCATGGGCCTGGGCATGATGCTCTCTGCCCTTACGGTCTTCTTCCGCGACGTTATGCATCTGTGGAGCGTCGTCATTACGGCGTGGACTTACATTACGCCCATCTTCTGGACGACTGACTATATTGCGCAAATGCCGCATCTCGTGCGTATCTTGATGTATGCGAACCCCATGTTCAACTACCTGCAGTTTATGCGCGATATCTTCCTGTTCCAGACTACGCCCTCGCTTATGACGTTTGGTATGTGCGTCGCTTGGGCGGTTCTTGCGCTTATTATTGGCTATACCGTGTTCCATAAGTCCGAGCGCAAATTTATCCTCTACATCTAAGGAGTGCTGTGATGACTGAATCTGTTGTTGATTACAGCGAGCAGCCTCTGGCTGTCGAGGTCGACGACGTCACCATGATCTTTAACATGGCGTCCGAGTCGCTGACCAACCTCAAGGAGTACTTCATTAAGCTTGCCAAGCACGAGCTGTTCTTTGAGGAGTTTAGGGCGCTTAAGCACATCTCGTTTGATATTCATCGCGGCGAGGTTGTGGGTCTGGTCGGCACCAATGGCTCCGGCAAGTCTACGATGCTCAAGATTATCGCTGGCGTTCTTGAGCCTAGCGAGGGCAGCGTTAAGGTGCACGGTAACATTGCGCCGCTGATTGAGCTTGGTGCCGGCTTTGACCCCGAGCTGACCGCCCGCGAGAACATCTATCTGAACGGCGCCCTGCTCGGCTATACCAAGGAGTTCATCGACGCCAACTTTGACGGCATTATTGAGTTCGCTGAGCTTCAGAACTTTGTCGATATGCCGCTTAAGAACTTCTCCTCGGGCATGGTGGCGCGTATCGCCTTTGCAATCGCGACGATTACCGAGCCCGATATTCTGATCGTTGACGAGACGTTATCCGTCGGTGATGTGTTCTTCCAGCAGAAGTGCGAGGCCCGCATCCAGCACTTTATCCAGAGCGGCGACGTGACGGTTCTGTTCGTTTCGCACTCCATGGAGCAGGTTGAGCGCATCTGCCAGCGTGCCGTTTGGATTGAGAAGGGTGACCTTCGCATGGACGGCCCGGTTGATGAGGTCTGCAAGGCGTATCGCGAGCAGTTCAACTAGGTTATAATTACTTGCGCCTAACAGGCTTGCGCTTGCTTGGGCGTTCGGTTATTTGCTCCATTAGCTCAGTTGGATAGAGCAGGGGACTTCTAATCCCAAGGTCGACGGTTCGAATCCGCCATGGAGCACCATCGTTTATTAAGCCCGGACCGCTAGGTGGTCCGGGCTTTTTTCGTCTTGCTGATGTGGATTGGCCTTTCAGCGACTCCAACGCATGAGCGTAGCCTTGGTTTTAAACGTTTTGCGTGGCTTACTGCTCTGCCCTCGAACACTCCGATAAGTCTTTCGCAACCGCATTCAGCGATTACGGCAATAGAACTTAGTGCGGCATTCTAGTCGCATCTTCAACATCCAGAAAATCATTCGTGGCGCCAACAAACTCCTGCATGTTCCTGACGATGCGGCCGTCGTTATTGATGCGAATCTCAAAACGCTTCCAGGGAAATTTCATGATGTGGTAAAGGGTCACCAGCACATCCTGCTCTTTGCCAATTTTGAGCAGCCAGCGGGCGCAGTTATCTCCGCAAGTGGATGCATTGAACACCATGTTTGGTAGATTGCGCACCAGCAGCAGCGTCTTAACGCCGCCGGACAGTTCGAGTGGGGTGATCGAGCCCAGCTGCTTGCTTACGATGTTGTGGGGGCCGATGAGCTCTGATCCGTCCACGCTTTTAATGATCTGTGCGGCCATAGGGTCTTCGAACCATGAGTCCAAGTATGAGTTCCTAAAGTAGGTCTCGGTATCGTAGATGGAACCGGGGTAATCTCCCAGATGGATGCTTAGCATGCGAGTCTCCAGACGTTGTGTGGCTGCAACGATTATATGCCAGTAATAAAGTGCCGCCAGTAGCGAGGTTGCTGCTGGCGGCACTGGCATTACTGGCGTGCGAATCGGGGTTGATGGATTTGCGCGCGAGACTACTTTTCGAGTCGTTCCCTCAACAGCTCTAGCGCATGTGCGTAGCCCTGCAGGCCCTCACCGGTGATGGTGGCGAAGCAGGCCAGGCGGGCGTAGCTCACCTGGCGGAAGTCCTCGCGGGTCTCGACAGCGCTGATGTGGACCTCCACAGCCGGGATTGCGACGGCTTTGAGCGCGTCCAGGATGGCCACGCTCGTATGCGTGTAGGCGGCCGGGTTGATGACGATGCCGTCGACCTTGCCGTAGGCCTCCTGAATCTTGTCGACGATGTTGCCCTCGTGGTTGGACTGGAAGACCTCGACCTCGTCGAAGCCCTGTGCAGTGCCCGCTTCCTGGCAGATCTGCACTAAGCGGTCGTAGTTGTCGCTGCCATAGATGCCTGGCTCGCGAATGCCGAGCATGTTGAGGTTGGGGCCGTTAATGACGAGTGCTTTCATGGTTGCTTCCTTTGCGGTTGAAAAACCACCACAAAGGTGCCTGTCCCCTTTGTGGTGGTTTTGGTTAGAGAGCGGGTGG
>CABRWN010000136.1 GCA_902474645.1 uncultured Collinsella sp. | reverse complement strand
CAGGCCGCCAATGCCGCTACGGCGCAGGCGACGAGTGGCGGCGCAGTTGGCCCGACTCCGGTGAAGGGCCCGTTCCAGTCGTTCCCGTATTGGGCCGTGTGCTGGCTGCTGTTCTTTTTGCTGATGTTCCTGTTTGGTGCCGGCCCCTTTGCCGCACTGATCTTCTTTACGATCCCTATCTATCACTGGGTGGCACGTGCGCTCGATGGTGATTGGGCGCGTGGGGATATCCAGGTTGGTCCGGCACCGGCGGTCGCTAGGACTAAGGGGGAGGACGTTTCCACAGCGGTTGATGCTGACGTGGCTGCTGCGACCACCGCTGAGTCGAGTGCCAAAGAAGGTGATGAATGATGAAGCTCTCGCATGAATCCAAGGTGCGCTTGGGCGTTGGCATCGGAGCGTTTGTACTGATTATCGGGCTCGTTTTTGGCGTTTCGCGGACTTTGATTCATTTTGATGGCCCGTGGGATCTCGACGATGTTGTATCCGGCTTGTCCGGTATGGACGATGTGGTTGACGACGACGATTTTATGAACGATAGCGGTAACTATTCCGCTCGGCCTCAGCAGCTTTCGTGTACGACCTTTGATGCCGATGAGTTCCGCTACCTCGATTTCGATATCAATGCGGCTACGGTGGACGTCAAGGTTGTTGATGGCAACAAGGTTCGCGTTATCGAGCGGGGACGCGTTGCCAATGGTATGGATGCCTCCAAGGCCGCGACGCAAAACATCGCATCCGTCGAGGACTCGACGCTCAAGGTTTCCCAGTTTGGAAGTGACGACGGTAAGGCAATCGATCGCTCAGTTACGGTCGAGCTGCCGCGCCGTGTTGCCGAACATCTGAAGGGAGTCAACGCGCACGTGGGCTCGGGTGATCTGCAGATTGCCGGTGTCATCTGTGATGGTTTCGACCTTTTCCTGGATGCGGGAGATGTAGAGTTTACGGGCAGCGTGACTGATGCGCTCAGCGCTGAGGTCGGTTCGGGCGATGTGACGTTCGAGTTTTACCAGGCCCCCACGAAGTCGATGGACGTGAGTGTGGGCTCGGGCGATGTGGAGATGACGGTTCCGAACTCGACGGGCTTTAAGGCGAGCCTCACCTTGGGCAGCGGCGACTTCGAGAGCGATTTCCTTCCGCTTGGCTACGACGGCGAGACCATTTTGAATCTTGAATTCGATAACGGTGACAAGTCTGCCACGTATCGTTTTGAAGTCGATTCGGGCGACATGTCGTTTGATTCAGAGTGACGGGTGGTTATCGAAGACTTATAAACCATAGACGCGCTGTTTGATGGAGGCGCCGGGGCCGTGGTCGGCTTCGGCGCCTTTGCCTTTACAATGGGGTCATGGAACAGATTATCTTGAACATACTCGAGGCCCTGCGTCGCGGCGAAACCGTGGACGACAAGGCTCTCGTCAAACTGATACATGCTGAGGCGCGTCGTGAGGGTGCCGACAAGCGTGATCTGGCCAAGCGCCGTCTGCTGCCGTTCTACCAGCGGGTAAAACGTGAGGAGCTGGCTCGTTGGACAGCGTGGAATGTCGATGCCGATCTGGAGCGTCAACTGCTGCAGGTGCTGCGTATGAAGCCGCGCCGAACGGCCTCAGGCGTGGCGACCATTACCGTCATTACCAAGCCCTGGCCGTGCTCGGGTGATTGCCTGTTTTGTCCCAACGATCTGCGCATGCCCAAAAGTTATCTGCACGCCGAGCCGGCGTGCGCCCGTGCGGAACAAAATTGCTTTGACCCGTATCTGCAGGTGAGCGCTCGTCTGACCGCGCTTTCGCAGATGGGGCATGCAACTGACAAGATCGAGCTTATCGTTCTTGGCGGTACCTGGAGCGACTATCCGCAAGGGTATCAGGCATGGTTTATGTCAGAGCTCTTCCGTGCGCTCAATGATGATGCAGTGGCGGGCGTGGCGGCCAACCCCATGTTGGCGCGTCCGGGCATCAGTCGTGCCGAGGCAGGGCGTCTACTCGATGACGCTCCCGCCGATGCCCTGCCGCCGGTGGTAGCGGAGCGCCGCGAGCGCTATCGGGCCGCCGGTATTGCGACCGACGAGGCCGAGCTCGCGAGCGGTGTTGCAGGCGAGCAGGAGAGCGTGGATGTTGCTGTGGGCGGCTACAACCGCGCGGTGCGTCGTCTGTACGGCCCCGGTACGCCATGGGGCGAGGCTGCCGAGTGGCAGACGGCAACGATGGAGGAGCTTGAGCGTCAGCAGCGCATCAACGAGACGGCGAAGCATCGCGTGGTGGGGCTCGTTATCGAGACGCGTCCCGATGCTGTAACGCCGCAGGCCCTCACGCTTATCCGCCGCTTGGGTTGCACCAAGATTCAGATGGGGATCCAGAGCCTCGACCAGCACCTGCTCGATATCAACGAGCGTCGCATTTCGGTGGCTCAGATCGAGCGGGCGTTTTCGCTTGCGCGCCTGTTTGGCTTTAAGATCCATGCGCATTTTATGCTCAACTTGCTGGGCGCCACACCCGAGGGGGACAAGCGCGACTACGAGCGCTTTATGACCGAAGGGGCCTTTATGCCCGACGAGGTCAAGGTCTACCCGTGTGCGCTCATCGAGGGCTCGCGTCTGGTGGGCTGCTACGAGCGCGGCGAGTGGCGCCCCTATACCGAGGACGAGCTGCTCGACGTGCTGGCCGATGACATCGTGGTGACACCGGCGTTTTGCCGTATCAGCCGCATGATTCGCGACTTTAGTTCCGACGACATCATGGTGGGCAACAAGAAGCCCAACCTGCGTCAGCTCGTCGAGAATCGCTTGGCGGCTCGTGGAGAAGGCACAGTGGTGCGCGAGATTCGCTATCGCGAGATCAGTACCGCGGGTGCCGACTTGGATGAGCTTTCTCTTGATGAGGAAGTGGCGTACGAGACGCCGGTGACTCACGAGCGCTTTTTGCAGTGGGTGACGCCGCGGGGCAAGATCGCGGGCTTTTTGCGGTTGTCGCTGCCCGACCATTCGTTTGTTGCCGCACATGCGGACGAGTTGCCGACGACGCCGGACGAGGCGATGATTCGCGAGGTGCACGTGTATGGCATGGCGGCGCGCGTGGGCGACCAGGGCCAGGCGGCGCAGCATCACGGGTTGGGGCGTTTGCTCGTAGAGCGTGCGTGCGAGATTGCCCGGGATGCGGGTTATGCGCGTATCAACGTGATTAGCGCGATTGGCACACGCGAGTACTATCGCCATCTTGGATTTTATGACCATGGCCTTTATCTGCAAAAGGAGCTCTAGATGAACAAGCCGAGTGTTTCTGCCGGCGTCGTTGCCGGCGTTGCTCTGGGAGCCGCGGCGCTGGGTGCGGCCGCTGTCGCTGTTCGTGCTGCCTGTCTGCAGGTTGCGCGAACCCGCAATGGGTTGGCGCGTGTGAAACGCGTGCACGATGAGGGCGGCGACGAAGTCCGCGTATTGGTGCAAGGCGGCGTCTACCAAAGCGCGAGTTACGTTGGCGAGCGCTGGGCGGAGCCCGTCTTTGCGTACTATCGCGCGTTTGACGACGTGTTTGAGGCCGAGGATGCGATGCGCGACGCTTATGGTCACGGTATCGACCGCATGCTTATGCTGGGCGGCGGCGGGTTTGCCTATCCTAAATTCGCCCTGATGTCGCACGAGGGCTTGCGCATGGACGTCATCGAGTATGACGGAGAGATTACGCGCCTGGCGCGCCGCTGGTTCTACCTAGACGAGCTGGAACGCGCGGCGGGCGATCGCCTGCGGGTGATAACCGCTGAGGCTCGCTCGTATCTGGGTGTGACGAGCGTGGGCCATCGTTGCTATGACGCGGTCGTGAGCGATTGCTTTGGCGGTGCCGAGCCCGTACGCGAGTTGGCGACGGTTGAGGCGTTGCGTTTAGTGCGGGGCAGCCTAAATGTTGGTGGTGTCTACGTCGCCAATATCGTGAGCGCAAACGAGGGGAGCGACGTGACGTTCCTGCGCGACTGCGCTGCCACGGCACTCGAGGTATTCGCCCATGCCTGGGTGGTCCCGTGCGGCGATGCGAAGTTCGGCGGCGAGGAGAACTACCTGCTCATCGCCAGCGACGGCGACTATGCCTTTGCCGAAGCCGTGCCCTTCGACACCGACTTCCTCGGCACCGTCCTTCACGACTAGCATTGGGAGTAGTCAATTTGTGACGGGCTCTATGGTTTTGTCAATCATACGCTTCATCTATTTTCAGCATGACGCATCTGGACGCCCGGCGCCAACGCGCCTCATCTTCGGTTGATTCCGCCGCCCGCTAGGCCAAAAATGTCATCGGAAGTATCAAATGAACAAGCAAGCCACTACGCAACTGCACGTCTATTCCGCCTTTTTCGTTCTCGCGGGATTTGTTTTAAATCGGGGAGTGTTTCTACTTTTCCTTGCGGAGAAAGGAATGTCTGTCACGGAAATCGCGCTTTATCAAGCCCTGTTTAACATTGCAACGGTCGTCCTCGAGCTGCCAACAGGGCTGATAGGCGATTTCTTTGGAAAGAAGTTCTCGATTCAAGTGGGCGTGCTGCTGCTTTTCTTCCATACGGCTGGCATGCTGTTGCTCTCAGGCCCCTTTCTCGTCGCGCTTTCCCTTGTTGAGGCACTCGCCTACTCCCTTCAATCGGGAGCCGAACAAGCACTTTTATATGAAATTGCCCGAAATGCCGGTCAAGGAGAGCGCTTCCTCACCATCAACGCTCGGCTGCTTGCCGCGCAATCAATCGCGACGGGAGTGGCAATCGTACTTGGATCATTCATTGCCCAAGTATCTTGGAGTGCCCTCTACGTATGCGTTTCCGTTTTCTATCTCCTGCAGCTTTTCCTTCTGTATCCCATTGAGAGGATGGAAACGACCCATTCCAAAAACTCTGGGGAGGAAAGGTTTGACGTAGCCAAGGTCTTCAGACGCGAAACCTGGTGCATTGGAGAATCCGCTTTTGCGGTGTTGCTTCTTCTAATCGGCACAAGCATGCTCGATGGATTCTATGGGAGTTATTACAACTTGAATCAGTTGGTATTCGACGCATTTGATGCTCCCGTCTCCATAATAGGAATCTTTTTCGGTGCATCCTATGCAGTAAATGCGACGGCCTACATTGCAGCAGATTTCTTCTCATCGCGTTTCGGGAAAAGAAATACCATGCTCGGCTCGATGCTAATCGAGGCCGGTCTTTTCATGATTCTTCCGTGGTTCGCTTCAAATCCGCTGTGTTTGTTTGGCCTTAGCATGGTGCTTTGTTTTCTCCCAGAAGTGGTGTACATCACTTCGGAAAACTTAATCCAAGACGCGATAGCGGACGATCTCCGCGCGACGATCCTTTCCGTCGCGTCTCTGGTAAGGGCTCTCTTTTCTGCAATGTTTTTCTCCATATTTGGATATGTGTTGGGGTTATATCCCATTCAGATAGCGCTCGGTGTTATTGGCGCAATCGCGATAGCAATTACCGCCGTTGTTTCTTTAAAAATGGTAGGAATACATGTCTCCAAGAATTGATATATCGATTGACGAGCTGCCCGAAGCGTCGAGCCTTCTTGATGGACATGACTATTCGTCACAAATCATTCAGCGTATCGCCGGGGTTCCAGTAATACTCGATGCATCGGGATGCCCTCATTCCCCTTTTTTCGAAGTTGAATATGATGACAGGACGACTAGGTTTACAAGTCAAGCAAGTTAATAATCTATGTAGTCAATATAATACCGTTGAACCCGCATATCGATACCGCTCAGCCATTCGCCTCGCCCCCGTCGC
>CABRWN010000135.1 GCA_902474645.1 uncultured Collinsella sp. | reverse complement strand
GCGACCCGCTGCTGGTTGCCAAGACCAAGTAGCCAGGCCCCGCGCCACACAGCAAAAGGCACCTCGTCAAGCGCCCGCGACCATTTGGCCGCGGGCGCTTTTCGTTTGAAAAACCATCCCGCCAATGCCTTATCTGTATAGCCCAAATGAGCCGAGCTGCTAGAATATCGAACTGTATGGATAACTATCATTCAACCGTTATGGGAGGATACGTGAACCGCACCAAAATCGCGCAGCTCTATGCCGATGCCGAGTCGCTCGGCGGCCAGGCTGGGTCAAGTCCGTCCGCGACATGAAGAACTTTGGCTTCGTTACACTCAACGACGGCAGCTGCTTCCGCGACCTGCAGGTCGTCATGAACCGCGAGGCACTCGACAACTACGACGAGATCGCCCATCAAAACGTCTCGGCCGCACTCATTTGCACCGGCACCGTCAAGCTGACCCCCGATGCGCCCCAGCCTTTCGAGCTTTCTGCCACCTCCATCGAGGTCGAGGGCGTCAGCGCCCCGGATTACCCGCTGCAGAAGAAGCGCGCAACCGTCGAGTTCCTGCGCACCCAGCAGCACCTGCGCCCGCGCACCAACCTGTTCCGCGCCGTGTTCCGCATCCGCTCTGTCGCGGCTGCCGCCATCCACCGCTTCTTCCAGGAGCAGGGCTTTGTCTACGTCAACACCCCCATCATCACCACGAGTGACTGCGAAGGCGCCGGCGAGATGTTCCGCGTGACTACGCTCGACCCCAAAAATCCGCCCCTCACCGAGTCCGGCGAGGTCGACTGGAGCCAGGACTTCTTTGGCAAGCATGCGAGCCTCACCGTGTCCGGCCAGCTCAACGCCGAGAACTTTGCCATGGCCTTTGGCGACGTGTACACCTTTGGCCCCACCTTCCGCGCCGAGAACTCCAACACCACGCGCCACGCCGCCGAGTTTTGGATGATCGAGCCCGAGATGGCCTTCGCCGACCTCAACGACTACATGGACAACGCCGAGGCCATGCTCAAGTACGTCCTTAAGGACGTTATGGCCACCTGCCCCGACGAGCTCAATATGCTCAACAAGTTTGTGGACAAGGGTCTGCTCGAGCGCCTGGACCATGTCGCCAACTCCGACTTTGCCCGCGTTACCTACACCGAGGCCGTCGAAATCCTGGAGCAGGCCGTCGCCGCCGGTCACAAGTTTGACTATCCCGTGAGCTGGGGCATCGACCTGCAAACCGAGCACGAGCGTTTCCTGACCGAGGAACACTTTAAGCGACCGACTTTTGTGACCGACTACCCGGCCGAGATCAAGGCGTTCTACATGCGCATGAACGAGGACGGCAAGACCGTCGCCGCCGCCGACTGCCTGGTGCCGGGCATCGGCGAGATCATCGGCGGCTCCCAGCGCGAGGAGCGCCTGGATCTGCTCGAGGCCCGCATCAAGGACCTGGGCATGAATCCCGAGCAGTACAAGTACTACCTTGACCTGCGCCGCTACGGTTCCTGCAAGCACGCCGGCTACGGTCTGGGCTTCGAGCGCTTGGTCATGTATCTGACCGGCGTGGGCAACATCCGCGACGTCCTGCCGCACCCGCGCACCGTGGGCAACGCCGACTTCTAATCGTCGGACGCTAGCTCGCGTCGCCACACGCCAACGCTCATCGCATAAGCGTCTCTCGACATCGGTCGAGAGACGCTTTTTTCAACAGCATCCGTCAAGCTTTTGGCAAGTTTTTGGTCAGTTGAGCAGGGCTGTTGAAAACTCGACCCGCCGTTTGCCGACGACTACCGACCGCCCAGAGCGCCCTGCGCCCCTGGGAAAGCCCCACGTCCTAGGCTCCATACCGTCGCCACCCAAAACGGAAAGGACGTGGGCACGATGACCGAAGCCGCTGTTGAAACCTACGACACCACGACTAGAGGCGCCGCCTCGATGGCAGCCTATCGCGCCGTTCGCATCCTGCAACTATTAAGCGAAAACACTGGCGAGGACAAGGCCATGCTTTCCGATGAATTGATCCGGCGCCTCGCCCATCCCGACGACCCCGCCCGCATGCCCATCTCGGCGGCGCGGCGCAGCATCTACACCGCCATCTCCGCGCTTCGCCATGCCGGATACGAAATTGAGTACAAACGCGGCGTGGGCTACAAACTTCTTACCCGCCCGCTCACCGATGAAGAGATCATCCGGCTCCACGGTATGGTCATGCGCAACCGCTCCACGCCTATCGCTATCCGCAAGAGCATGGCGCAGCACTTAGTTGCCATGGCGAGTGCCGACGTTCGCGGCTACCTCGATACACCCGAACCCGTTCCGAGCGCAGGCAGCAAGGCTACCAAGGCAACACGCACGCCCATCAAGCGTATCGACACGTGCGAGCTCGTCGAGCAGGCCATCGACCACGGAACCACGGTGAGTTTTGATATTTCGAGCGTCACGACGCGTGGCGAAACCGAAGCAGCACGGATGACACTCCGTCCCTTTGCCATCAAGCAACGAGACGGCATCTCTTATTTGCTGGGAACGGTCTATGACGCCCGAGGCGCCGATGACACGTTGCGTACCGTAGAGATTGGCCGAATGAGAAACGTCACCACACGTCTCCTCGACGGCAAGAAGCTCTTCGCCGCCCTGGACGAGGACGACGCCTCCTCCGCCGCATAAGACCCTCCGCCGCCCATTCGACTACCCGTACCGCCCATCCGATTCTGTATTAAAAAACCCGCCAGGCTGTTGTAAAAATGGACATCAGCGCTACTATAGTTCCACTTGCACTTTGTCCCAGTGCAGTGTTTCCAGCCATTTTTATACTGGGGGTAATGATATGAAGGACATCACCATCAGCCGCAGGAGCCTTCTGGTCTCCGCCGGCCTGCTCGCGCTCGCCCCGCTCGCCGGATGCGGCGGCAACTCTGGTTCCGGCTCCGCTGCCGCCGGTTCCGACTACACCATCGGCGTTCTGCAGCTCACCGAGCACTCCGCGCTCGATGCCGCCAACGACGGCTTCGTCAAGGCCATCAAGAAGAGCGGCCTTAAGGTCAAGATCGACCAGAAGAACGCCCAGAACGACCAGTCCACGTGTAAGTCCATTGCCGACAAGTTTGTGGGCGACAACGTCAACCTGATTTATGCCATCGCCACGCCCGCCGCGCAGGCTGCCGCCGGCGCCACGGCCGATATCCCCATCGTGGGCTGTGCCATCACCGACTACGCCGCCTCCGGCCTGGTCCAGGACAACGACAAGCCGGGCACCAACGTCACGGGCGCTTCCGACCTCACCCCGGTCGCCGAGCAGCTCGAGATGATGCAGAAGGTCCTGCCCGACGTTAAAAAGGTCGGCCTGCTCTACTGCACCGCCGAGTCCAACTCCGACGTCCAGATCAAGGCCGCCAAGAAGGAACTCGACAAGCTGGGCCTCGAGTACACTGACTTCACCGTCTCGAGCTCCAACGAGATTCAGTCCGTCGTCGAGTCTGCCGTGGGCAAGGTCGACGCGCTGTACTCCCCCACCGACAACACCATCGCCGCGGGTGCCTCGCAGGTCGGCCAGATCTGCAAGGAGAACAAGCTCCCCTTCGTGACTGGCGAGGAGGGTATGTGCATGGCCGGCGGCCTGTTCACCCTCTCCATCAACTATGAGGACCTGGGCTACGCCGCGGGCGAGATGGCCGTTAAGATCCTGAAAGGCGAGGCTAAGCCCGAAGACATGCCGATCAAGCACCTCTCGAGCAAGGACCTGGTCGTCGTCAAGAACGACGAGATGGCCGAGGCGCTGGGCATCGACCTTTCCACTCTGGACGCGTAATACCATACGCGGCATGCGTCTAGAGCCCGTGCTCGCGCTTTAGTCGCGTTATTCAATATCTGAGCCACAGGGGCGGGCGCTGTAGACCGGCGTCCGCCCTGCTTGTTTCAGGTAAAACAAAACGTCTGTCCGCAGCTCTTTTATGCATTGTTACCGCTATTATGGTGACTCACGTGTCCACCCTATCCTAGGAGGTATGAAGCATGCTCATTGCATTGCAGGGCGCCGTTTCGCAGGGCGTCCTCTGGGGCATTATGGTGCTTGGCGTGTTTATCACGTTCCGCCTGCTCGACATTCCCGATATGACCTGCGACGGCAGCTTTGCCCTCGGCGGCTGCGTCTGCGCTGTGCTCATCGTCAATAACAACGTCGACCCGCTGCTCGCCGTGCTGGCCGGTATGTGCGCCGGCGCCATCGCGGGTGCCGTCACGGGCATTTTGACCACCGTCTTTGAGATTCCCGCGATCCTCGCCGGAATCCTCACCCAGATCAGCCTGTGGTCCATTAACCTGCGTATCATGGGCAAGTCCAATACGCCCATTCTTGCCAAGGGCACCGTGTTCTCGGCCGTCAGCAATATGACCGGTCTGCCGCAGTCCACCGTTGCCATCATCTTGGGCATCCTGCTCGCCGTGGCTATCGTTGCCATCCTGTATTGGTTCTTTGGCACCGAGATCGGCTCGGCGCTGCGCGCCACCGGCAACAACGAGTACATGATCCGCGCTCTGGGCGTCAACACCAACTCCACCAAGATGATCGCCCTCGTGCTCTCCAACGCCCTCATCGGCCTTTCGGGCGCGCTCATCTGCCAGAGCCAAAAGTATGCCGACATTGGTATGGGCACCGGTGCCATCGTTATCGGTCTTGCCGCCATTGTTATCGGTGAGGTGCTCGGCCGTCTGCTGCCCGGCGGCCTCACGCAGTTTAGTGTCCGTCTTGCCTCCGCCGTCTTTGGCTCCGTGGTGTACTTCCTTATCCGCGCCATCGTGCTGCAGTTGGGCATGGACGCCAACGACATGAAGCTGCTCTCCGCCGTAATTGTCGCTGTGGCCCTGTGCGTGCCCGTGGTTTGGGAGCGCTATAAGCTCCGCAGCTCCTACACGAAGGGAGATGAGGCAGATGCTTAAGCTCTCGCATGTCAAGAAGACCTTTAACAAGGGCACCGTCACCGAGAAGCGCGCGCTCACCGGCGTCGACCTCACCCTGAATGACGGCGACTTTGTAACCGTGATCGGCGGCAACGGCGCCGGCAAGTCCACGCTGCTCAACATGATCGCCGGCGTGTACCCGCTCGATTCGGGCGTTATTGAGCTCGACGGCACCGACATCTCGCGCCTGAGCGAGTCGCAGCGCGCCAAGTACCTGGGCCGCGTGTTTCAGGACCCCATGCGCGGTACCGCTGCCGACATGCAGATCGCCGAGAACCTGGCCCTCGCCAAGCGTCGCGGCCAGCATCGCGGCCTTTCGTGGGGCGTCACCAAGGCCGAGAAAGATGAGTACGTCGAGCTGCTCAAGCGCCTGGACCTTGGTCTGGACACGCGTCTCAACGCCAAGGTCGGCCTGCTCTCGGGTGGCCAGCGCCAGGCACTCACCCTGCTGATGGCCACGCTCACCAGGCCGCGCCTGCTGCTGCTCGACGAGCACACCGCGGCCCTCGACCCCAAGACGGCCTCTAAGGTGCTCAACCTGACCGAGGAGATCGTCGACGAGAACCACCTGACCACGCTCATGGTCACGCACAACATGAACGACGCCATCCGTCTGGGCAACCGTCTGATCATGATGCACGAAGGCCACGTGATCTACGACGTGGCGGGCGATGAGAAGAAGTCGCTCACCGTAGCCGACCTGCTGCAGAAGTTCGAGGAGGTCTCGGGCGGCGAGCTCGCCAACGACCGCATGCTGCTAAGCTAAAACCTGCCAAAAAGGGACAGGTTTATTTTGGCAGGTTTTATCTGCGCAAACGTCAAAACCGCCGCTAAGGGACAGACGCCCTTGCGGCGGG
>CABRWN010000134.1 GCA_902474645.1 uncultured Collinsella sp. | reverse complement strand
CCGCCACATCGCGCTACGGCAACCCGCAGCAGCTCATGCACTTTATCGATGCGTGCCACGAGGCAGGCATCGGCGTGATCATGGACTGGGTGCCCGGCGGTTTTTGCGCCGACTCCCACGGCCTTGCCACCTTTAACGGCCACATGCTGTTTGAGCACGAGATTCACCCCAACTGGGGCACGCACAAGTTTGACTTCGCCCGCGGCGAGGTCCGCTCCTTCCTCGTCTCCAACGTGCTGTACTGGCTCGAGAACTTCCACGTGGACGGCATTCGCATGGACGGCGTGTCCAGCATGCTGTACCTAAACTTTGGCATTGACGATCCGGGCCAAAAGAAGTTCAACAAGTACGGAACCGAGGAGGACCTGGACGCCAGCGCGTTCATCCGCCAGGTCAACTGCGCCGTCGAGGCCCACTTCCCCGACGTGATGATGATGGCCGAGGAGTCCACCGCGTGGCCGCTCGTGACCTATCCACCGCAGGACGGTGGCCTGGGCTTCCACTACAAGTGGGACATGGGCTGGATGAACGACACTCTGCACTACATGCAGACAGATTTTCCGTGGCGCCCCGGCAACCACGGCCTGCTCACGTTCTCCATCATGTACGCCTTTACCGAGAACTTCATTTGCCCGCTGAGCCACGACGAGGTCGTGCACGGCAAGTGCTCGCTCATCGGCCGCATGCCGGGCGACTGGTGGCGCCAGTTTGCCGGCCTGCGTACGCTGGCCTTCTACCAGATGACGCACCCCGGTGCCAAGCTCAACTTTATGGGCAACGAGATCGGCCAGTTTATCGAGTGGCGCTACTACGAGTCCATTCAGTGGTTCCTGACCGAGGAATACGAGACCCACCGTCATCATCAGGCGTTCATTAAGGCGCTCAACCACCTGTACACCGCCGAGCCCGCCCTGTACGAGCGCGGCTATACCGACGACGGCTTTACCTGGATCGATGCGGACAACTCCAAGCAGTCCATCGTGAGCTTTGTGCGCCAGGGCGAGGACGTCGACGACGATCTGGTGATCCTGATCAACTTTGACCCGGCGAGCTATGAGAGCTTCCGCGTGGGCGTGCCGCGCGAGGGTGACTGGGAGGTCATCTTCGATTCCGACCGTCCCGAGTTCGGTGGCAGCGGATACGCCGGCGAGGAGCCCTACACCTGCTCGAGCGAGCCCTATCCCTGGAACGGGCAGATGGACTCCATCGAGATCAAGGTGCCCGGCCTGGCAGGCGTGGTGCTTAAGCGCCGCGGACCCAGCAGCTATAAGCCGCCCATGGTTGAGGAGCCCAAGGCTGCGCCTAAGAAGCGCACGTCCTCGGTGAAGCCCAAGCCTGCGACTGCCAAGAAGGCTCCCGCGAAGGCGAAGGCCGCTACGACCAAGGCAAACAAGGCTAAGGCTGCGACAAAGCCCGCGGCCAAGAAGCCGGCTGCCAAAAAGGCAACTACCAAGGCCAAGTCAACGTCTGTTAAGTCGACCGCTAAGGACGCGTAACAAAGCCGTTACCGCTGTAATTACCCGCCCCGTGGGGGCGTAGGATAGAAGTCATAACCGTTCCGGGAGAAACATCCCCGGGGGAAAGGAACGTATGAATAAGATCTTCGACAACAAGCAGGAGTTTACCGAGCTCTATCGCGATGCCGTCATGAGCATTAGCGGCAAGAGCGTCGAGGCCGCCAGCGACCTCGACCGCTTTAACGCCCTGGCCAAGCTCGTGGCCGAGAAGGCCCGTACCGTTGCCACCAAGAGCGACGCCCGCGCGGCGTCCGAGGGCAAGAAGCGCGTGTACTACTTCTCGATCGAGTTTTTGATCGGCCGCCTGCTCGACAACTACCTGCTCAACTTTGGCGTGCGCGACATGGTCGCCGAGGCGCTCGACGACATGGGTTTTGACCTGTCCGTCATCGAGAACCAGGAGCCCGATCCGGCACTGGGCAACGGTGGCCTGGGCCGCCTCGCCGCGTGCTTCCTCGACTCGATGGCCCACGAGGGAATCGCCGGCTACGGCAACGGCATGCGCTACCGTTACGGCCTGTTTAAACAGGAGATCGTCAACGGCAGCCAGGTCGAGGCCACCGACGAGTGGCTCACCCACGGCTATCCCTGGGAGGTCCGTCGTCAAGACAAGGCCGTAACCATTAAGTTTGGTGGCCGCGTCGAGGGCTTTGAGGAGAACGGCCGCACGTTCTACCGCACGGTGGACACGCAGGACATTCTGGCCGTTCCCTATGACATCCCCGTTGTGGGCTATGCCGGCGAGACCGTCAACAAGCTGCGCGTCTGGGCCGCCGAGCCGGTCGAGGAGCACTTTGACCTGGAGGCCTTCAACCGCGGCGACTATGCCCTGGCCGACGCCGAGCGCGCCGAGGCCGAGGCCATCAGCGCCATCCTCTACCCCAATGACGCCGGCGAGCACGGTCGCCTGCTGCGCCTGAAGCAGGAGTACCTGTTTGTCTCGGCCGGCATCTACAGCCTGCTCGACACCTTTGAGAAGGAGCACGGCGAGAACTGGGACCTGCTGCCGCAGTTTGTGGCCATCCATACCAACGATACCCACCCCGCCATGTGCGGCCCCGAGCTCATGCGCATCCTCATCGACGAGAAGAAGCTCGAGTGGGATGACGCCTGGAACATCGTGACGCAGGTCGTGAGCTACACCAACCACACCATCCTGCCCGAGGCTCTGGAGAAGTGGCCCATCGGCACGTTCTCCAAGCTCCTCCCCCGTGTGTACCAGATCATCGACGAGATTAGCCGTCGTTGGCACGAGTCGTTCGACACCACCCAGGAGGGTTGGCAGGAGCGTCTGCGCCAGACCGCCATCCTGTGGGACGGCGAGATTCGAATGGCCAACCTGTCTGTGATCTGCAGCCACAGCGTCAACGGCGTGGCAAAGATCCACTCCGACATCATCAAGAACATCGTGCTCAAGGACTTCTATGCCCTGACGCCCGAGAAGTTCAACAACAAGACCAACGGCATCTCGCACCGTCGCTTCTTTGCCGAGGCCAACCCCACCTATGCCAAGCTCGTGACCGAGGCCATTGGCGATGGCTGGCTCAAGGACGCCTTTGAGCTGGAAAAGCTCAAGGAGTTCCAGAACGACACCGAATTCCTGAAGGCCGTGGGTGCCTCCAAGCGCGCCAACAAGGAGCGCCTGGCCGCCTACGTTAAGGCCGAGACCGGTCTGGTCATTGATCCCAACACCGTCTTCGATGTTCAGGTAAAGCGCTTCCATGCCTACAAGCGCCAGCTCATGAACATCATGAAGGTGATGGATATTTACAACCGTCGCATCGCCGATCCCAACTTCCACGTGACGCCGACGACCTTCATCTTTAGCGGCAAGGCTGCCTCGAGCTACACCTTTGCCAAGGAGACCATCCGCCTCATTAACTCCGTGGCCGACGTCATCAACAACGATGCCCGCGTCAACGAGGTCATGAAGGTCTGCTTTATCCCCAACTTCCGCGTGAGCAACGCCCAGCTCATCTACCCTGCCGCCGAGATCTCGGAGCAGATCTCCACGGCCGGTAAGGAGGCCTCGGGCACGTCCAACATGAAGCTCATGATGAACGGCGCCATTACGCTGGGCACCCTCGATGGCGCCAACATCGAGATCGCCGACCTGGCCGGCCGCGAGAACGAGGCCATCTTTGGCCTGACCGCCCCCGAGGTCGAGCAGCTCTGGGCATCCAACAGCTACTTTGCGTGGGATACGCTCAACAACGATCGCGAGCGTCTGGGCCGCGTGATGGACGAACTCAAGGACAACACCTTTGCGGGTCTTTCGGGCAACTTCGAGAGCATCTACAACGAGCTCATGAACAACAACGATCCCGACCTGGTCATGGCAGACTTCCGCAGCTACGTGGATGCGTGGGAGAAGCTTACCGGCAGCTACGGCGACCAGGTGACCTGGAACCGCAAGGCGCTGCTCAACACCGCCTCCTCCGGCTGGTTCTCGAGCGACCGCACCATTCGCGAGTACCGCGACGAGATCTGGCACGCGTAAAGGCGCACGAGCCCCCTTATGCCAGCACGGCATTACTCGACGGGCGCGACCGAGCGCCGCGCCCGTCGCTAATGGGTTTAAGAACATCGATGACAGAAGGAGAAATCGATGAGTAAGAAAGAATGCATCGCGATGCTCCTCGCAGGAGGACAGGGCAGCCGATTGGGGGCACTCACCCAAAAGATCGCTAAGCCGGCGGTTAGCTTTGGTGGCAAGTTCCGCATTATCGACTTTTCGCTGTCCAACTGCTCCAACTCGGGCATCGACACGGTAGGCGTTCTGACGCAGTACCGTCCCTACCTGCTGCATGCCTATGTGGGCTCCGGCGAGGCTTGGGATCTGGACAGCCGTGACGGCGGCGTGTCGATCCTGCCGCCGTACGAGACGCAGACCGGCGGCGCCTGGTATGCGGGCACGGCCGACGCCATTACGCAGAACCTCGACTACATCAAGGCCAACGACCCCAAGTACGTCCTGATCCTTTCGGGCGACCATCTGTATCGCATGGACTACCGCAAGATGCTCAAGACGCATATTGAGAACAACGCCGACCTCACGGTGAGCGTTATGCCCGTGCCGTGGGAGGAGGCCAGCCGCTTTGGCATCCTGACCACCGACCCCGAGGACGGCCGCATCACCAAGTTCACCGAGAAGCCCGATAAGCCCGATTCGAACCTCGCGTCCATGGGCATCTACATCTTCTCGGCCGACGTGCTGATCGAGGCGCTCGAGGAGGACGCTCTGGACCAGCGCTCGAGCCATGACTTTGGCAAGGACATCATCCCCAAGCTGCTCGGCGAGGGCAAGCGCCTGTACAGCTACGAGTTCCACGGCTTTTGGAAGGACGTCGGCACCATCGCCAGCTTCCACGAGACCTCGATGGACCTGCTGGGCAACAACCCCGAGTTCGATCTGTTTGACAAGAACTTCCCCATCATGTCCAACATCACCACGCGTCCGCCGCACTACATTGGCCCGGACGGTCGCCTGGACGACTGCCTGGTCTCCAACGGCTGCAAGATCTACGGCACCGCTCGCCACTCGATCCTTTCGACCGATGTCATCATCGAGGAGCGCGCCGTGGTCGAGGACTCCGTGCTGCTGCCGGGTGCGCACGTTAAGAGCGGCGCGCACATCTGCCGCGCTATTTTGGGCGAGAACTCCACGGTCGAAGAGGGCGTGAAGCTCGGCTCTGTCGATACCACCAAGGATACGGCCGTCGTTGGAAATGACGTCGTTATCGGGAAGGGGGAATGATCCGATGATCAATCGCAAGGCCATCGGTTATATCACCGCTAACTACTCTTCGACCTACGGCAGCGTGCTGCTCAAGGATCGCCCCATCGCGTCTGTCCCGTTTTTGGGCCGCTACCGCCTGATCGACTTCCCGCTGTCCAACATGATGAATGCCGGCATCAAGACCGTCGGCGTCGTCATGCCGGGCAACTACCGCTCGCTGATCGACCACGTGGGATCGGGCAAGGACTGGGGCCTGGACCGCAAGAAGGGCGGCCTGTTCATGGTCCCCGGCAACGCGTATGGCACCACCAAGGGCGGCATGCGCTTCTTGCTACGCGACATCATCTCCAACAAGACGCTGTTCCAGCGCTCTGACAAGCCCTATGTTGTGATGATGGGCACCAACATCATCTTTAACATGGACCTCAACACCATCATCGAGGCGCACGAGAATTCCGGTGCCCAGATGACCGTGGTGTACTGCAAGGCAACGCGCAACGTCGATGACGAGACCAAACTCGAGATTAACGAGAACGGCCGCCTGACGGGCGTGAGCGCCGGCGTCGTGGACGGCGACAA
>CABRWN010000133.1 GCA_902474645.1 uncultured Collinsella sp. | reverse complement strand
GTCGTCCATCAGCACCACGTCGGCGGCCTCAATTGCGGCGTCGGAACCCATGGCGCCCATGGCAATGCCAACGTCTGCACGGGTGAGCACGGGCGCATCGTTGATGCCGTCGCCGACAAAGGCGAGCTTGCCCTTGCCGCTTTCGGCCGCGAGCAGCGCTTCAACACGCTCGACCTTGTCGCCCGGCAGGAGCTGCGCGTGGAACTCGTCGAGGCAGAGCTGCTTGGCCACCGCAGCAGCCACTTCCTCGCGGTCGCCCGTGAGCATGACGGTGCGCTTGACGCCGGCGGCGTGCAGGTCGCGGATCGTCTGTTCGGCATCGGCCTTAACGGTGTCTGCAATCACGATGTGGCCGGCGTACACGCCGTCAACGAGCACATGCAGAATCGTTCCGACGACCTCGCAATCGGGCGCTTCGACTCCGGCCGCGGCGAGCATCTTTGCGTTGCCGACGACGACGTGCTTGCCGTCGATGGTTGCCGTCACGCCGTGGCCCGCGTCGTTGGCGGAGTTGCTAACGCGCTTGGGGTCGACCACGCCCTGGTAGGCGACACGTACGGACTGCGCGATGGGGTGATCGGAGAACGACTCAGCAAGGGCTGCGACTTCGAGCAGCGACTGCTCGGTATAGCCGGCCTCGGGGTGTACCGCGACCACCGAGAACGTGCCGTTGGTGAGGGTGCCCGTCTTGTCAAAGACGACGGTGTCCACGTCGGCGAGCGTCTCGAGGTAGTTAGAACCCTTGATGAGAACGCCCAGCTTGGAGGCGCCGCCGATGCCGCCAAAGAAACTGAGCGGCACGCTGATCACCAACGCGCACGGGCAGCTGACGACCAGGAAGGTCAGGCCGCGCAGGATCCAGTCGGACCAGGCGCCGGTGACCAAGCCGCCGCCGAGCGCGAGCACCGCGGCCGCGCCGGTGACGGCGGGCGTGTAGACGCGGGCGAAGCGCGTGATGAAGTTCTCGGTGCGCGCCTTCTTTTCGCTGGCATTCTCCACGAGTTCCAGGACGCGCGCGACGGTGGATTCGCCAAATGGCTTGGTGGTGCGCACGTGGATGAGCCCCGCCATGTTGATGCAGCCGCTGATGATGTCGTCGCCGGACTTGGCGGGGCGGGGAACTGACTCGCCCGTGAGTGCGGCGGTGTCGAGCTGGGTTTCGCCTTCGACGATGACGCCGTCGATGGGCACGCGCTCGCCCGGCTTGACCACGATCACGGTGCCGACGGCGATGTCATCGGGGAAGACCTGTTCGAGTGTGCCGTCGGCTTGCTCGACGTTAGCGTAGTCGGGCGCGATGTCCATCATGGCGCTGATCGACTTGCGGCTCTTGCCCACGGCGTATGCCTGGAACAGCTCGCCGACCTGGTAGAACAGCATGACGGCGGCGCCTTCGGCCATGTGCGGGTCGGTATCGGGGAAGAGCACCATGGCAAACGCGCCGATGGTCGCGACTGCCATAAGGAAGCTCTCATCGAAGGCCTTGCCGCGGCGGATATTATTGAATGCCTTTTGCAGCACGTCGTAGCCGGCAATCAAAAACGGTATGAGGAACAGCATAAAGCTGGCGTAGATGTCGCCCGGGGTACCGAATGCGGCGGTGAGGGTGCCGAACTCATCGAGGGCGTACACCACGGCAAAAATGCCCAGCGCTACCAGGATGCGGTTGCGCTTATGCTCGAGTGACTCTTTCTTCTTGCGCTTCTTCTTTTTCTTCTTGGGGTCGGCGGTGGCCATGACTCGTATCCTCCCATTTGAATGTATGAACACTCGCTCATATAATTTCGCGAGGAAAGGCCGCGGCAAGCGCGGCCTTGCAGGTTGGCGTAAACCCGGGCTAGAGAATGATCTCGCAGTCCGGCTCGGCGTCGGCCGTGAACTCCACGACGCGGTCAAGGACCTTGTCGAACTCGGCGTCGTCGGCCTCGAGCGTCAACTTCTGGGTCATAAAGTTGACCGAAACGGACTTGACGCCCTCGAGCTTGGCCAGCTCGTCCTGAAGCTCACGCGCGCAGTTGGCGCAGTCGATTTCGTCGAGCTTAAACTGCTTTTTCATGGTGGGTTCCTTTCTCTGTATTTGCGGCTTGGGTGCAGGCCGCGCTGGTACCGTGGTTGGTTGCTATTCGCAGATGTGGCTCATGCCTTGGTTGAGCATGGTGTAGACGTGGTCGTCGGCGAGCGAGTAGAGGATATTGCGCCCGTCGCGCCGGAATTTAACCAGGTGCGACTGCTTGAGTGTGCGCAGCTGGTGCGATACTGCCGACTGCGAGGTTTCGGTCGCTTCGGCAATGTCTGCCACGCAGAGCTCGCGGCCCATGAGGGCATAGAGAATCTTGATACGCGTGGTGTCGCTGAAGACCTTGAACAGGTCGGCGAGGTCGTAGAGAAGCTCCTCGTCGGGAAGGTCCTCGGGCGAGCAGGTGGTGGGGATCACGGGCTCGGTGGCCTCGATGTCGGGTTTCGTTTCATCAACGCGGATGCTCATTGCAATATCCTTTCATATGAACATGCGCTCATATAACTTGCTTCCGATTATATGGGCGCATGTTCACATGTCAATAACGTTCAGGTAATTCGTCGTACAAAATGATGGGGGATAGTGGACGAGATCCCGGCCTAAGCGGTTTTGATAAGCGATGCTGGGGTGGGTGCCCCTGCGCCGTGCAAAAATTGGAGTATTCTGCAACAATAGGGGGTCTGTTAACTTATTACAGGCCAAATAATGCAGTTCAAGAGTTATCTTAGAGCGTTAAACCGATGAGTTCTTCCTCAAATGTTGCCAAACGTTGCCGTTCTATAGCGATTTTGCTTCTTACTTGAATCAACTTGTGGGTGCTGGAGGGCCGGCCCTGCTGAATACTCGCAATTTTGCACATCGCTAGGGTACCCACCTTGTTAGCCAGTCTAGCTTCCGGCCCCGAAGATCCTGCCCTCGGGCGCGAGGCTGCTTGTTTGGGCAAATGATGGGCTGTCGGATTCGACAGTCTGCATGTCATCGATTGTCGGAATTTCATTAATTGTCGGGTCATCCAGCGTGATGCCTTCGAGTGTTGCTTTTTCGAGGTCGATTCGTTGACGCTCTTCGGAATCCTGGCGAAGCTGCTTCTGAATTCGCTTTTTCTCTTCTATAAACCTTCTGAGCACAAACTGTCTCAGGTCCTCTTGCATGATTTGAAAGTCTTTTGGCAGACGCGAGGGGCGTATGCCCTCTTTCCGTTGGATCGCTTCCATGACCCTAACAAAAGAGCTGGCATGCATAAAGGAATAACGGCTGACGGTGATGATTCCGTACCCCATGGACGCAAGTGCATTCTTGCGCTCCTCATCGATGGCGCGGTCTTCTTCCGCGTCATGATAAAAACCGTTGTATTCAATGTCTGTGCGAGATTTCTTTAGATACGCATCCATAAAGAACTTTTTGCGTCTCGTGAGATTCTTTGCGGCGGCGGTGACCTGCACCTCGTAATCGGTCTCAATTCCCCTAATACCAAGCCCTCCTTCGCTTTTGGGCAGCGTTAGCATCATGACAAAGGCCGTTTCCATAGGAGACCGGCATCCGTCGCGCACACATTGGATCGCCTTTCGGGCAAGAGCCAGACCGTCGCATCTGGTAATGGAATTAAAGAACTGCTTTAACCTCTCGGTCGAGGTGAGCGCGAAACGCTCGGTATAGGAGGTGAAAGAGTCGGTTCCAAGGGAATAAGCGCCGCACAGTTCAAAGTAGTACTCCACTAGTTCGCGAAAAGAAAGATAGGTGGCAGCCTGAAGCGCGCAAAGCTCAACGCCAACGCTGAAGATGCCATCTTTGAGCTCTATAAAGCGTGAGTTCGAGAATCGTTTTGAAGAAACGTGGCACTGACAGTTCATTGCATAGCGCGCATTCCTGCGATCAAACACCATCACCTCGAGGGAATCATTTGCGCCGAGGGAAACATCATGTTTGGTGAGCCATTCTGCGGCTGCGTCAAGGAGCGTTCCGGTGGGACATGATCCGTAAATCGCGGCAGGACTACAGGACTCGATGCCTTTCGCAGACACCGAATGCGCGGCCTGGTAGACCGCTTTTGCAGTGGTATGTGACAATACGATACTCATGGTATATATCGTGTCAGCTAATACCGTGCTGATGGCGCTGAGTGGAAAAATCGTTTTAGAGGTCTAACCAAATGCTGTCCAAAAGCTTGACGCAATAATGGGTTGGTACGCCCTAAATTAATGTTTTCGCAGCTCGGCTATAGCATAGAAATACTCAATTGCTGCGCATTTGATATCGATGCATCACCATCCGACAACGAATTACGTGTCGGGAATTGGCCGAAATCGTTCAAAATGAGGGTTCAGAATTTGTGATGGCAGATCTATCTGACGCTCCTATATGGCAAGGTCTTTTTTAGAATCCATTTTTCGCTCGGCCTCGAAGGCCTGCCTGTCCCAATCGAGCGGGAGCCCCGCCTCGACCCAGGCCTCGTAGGCCCTCCTTATGGGCTTGAACTCCCTTTGGCCCCTCTCCAGCATCGAGATGTACTTCTCGCTGGTTCCCAATATGGACGCCGCCCTCACCTGGCTGACCTTCGCCGCGCGCCTGGCCGCCACGAGCGCCGACGCGTCCTCGGGCCTCCTGACCTCGTGCGGGTGCATCAGCGCCCGGTACGCCTCCCTGGCCACGTAGCGCTTGAGGCACCTCATGACCTCCCTGTCGCTCTTTCCCCGCCCCCTGGCCCTCTCGGCGTACTCGGCTGTCTCGGGATCGCGCATGACCCTCTGCCTCGCGATCTCGTACAGCGCGCTGTTCGCCTGCCGGTCGCCGCCCCTGTTGAGCCTGTGCCTCACGGTCTTGCCGCTCGAGGCGGGGATGGGGCAGGCACCGCATATCGCCGCGAACGACGCCTCGGAGCGCAGCCTGCCCGGGTTGTCCCCGGCCGCAACCGCGAGCTTGGCGGCGCTCACGGGCCCGCACCCGTACATCGCCAGCAGCGCGGGGCAGTTCTCCTCCAGGGACGCCCCGATCGCGCGCTCCATGTCGAGCGCCGCGTCGCGCGCCGCCGCCCACAGGTCCGCCAGCGCGCCGAGCGCGGCGCCCAGCGCGCCCTCCGACCGCACGGAGGGGAGCTCCTCCATCAGCCTCGGCCCTCCCATGCCGCGGAACCTCGACCTGAGCCCCTCCGGCGCGCGCCGCGAGCATGCAGCGCACCCCGTCGACCCACCCGTCCTGGCTCTTGGGGGTCCCGAGCCTTGAGCCGGACATCGCCGCGCGGGCGGCCCTCTCCGCGTCCGCCTCGTCGCACTTGCCCTGCCCCGGGCGCCTCCTCTGCGTCCTCGCCGGGGAGAGCGCCTCGCGCACGGGCATCCCCAGCGACGCGAGGTGCCTGGTGAGGCCCGCCCCGTAGGACGACGTCCCCTCCATCGCGATGCAGGCCGGCTCCCCGGCGGCGGCTATCGCCCCGGCGAGCGCCTCGTAGCCCGCCGCGTCGGCGGGGAACTGCCTGGACAGGACCTTGCGGCCCCTCCAGTCCAGGACGCACAGCCAGTGCGAGTCGGCGTGGGTGTCGACCCCGCAGAAGACCGGCCCGCGGGCGCCGGGTGTCGATTCGGTTCTCATGTCTCGCTCCGTTCTTTCCGTGCTCGCCTGGACCGGGCAGACGGCACACTGACGGGGCGCGATAGAATGCGGTTGTTCGGGTCCGCGGTATCGCTCCATGCTCCTATTAGGTCATGCGGCGGTCTCGGCTCGCCGCGGGCCGCGCGGGACATGTCAGAAAACGAGGGCAGCCCCATGGGCGCCAGCGGAATGTGGGGTCACCGCGCGGTCCGCATCTGATGGTGTCGACGCCAATGGTATATGGATGCGCCGTCGACGTCTTCAATACAGAAGATATCGGTG
>CABRWN010000132.1 GCA_902474645.1 uncultured Collinsella sp. | reverse complement strand
TAAATTCCTCGGTAGCTCAATGGTAGAGCACGCGGCTGTTAACCGCGCTGTTGTAGGTTCGAGTCCTACCCGGGGAGCCAGGTTGTAAAACCCGTCGCTTATGCGGCGGGTTTTTTCATGCCGCGATCGCCGTTCGCGAACGTTACCGTATCAACATTTCGTGTCGAGGATGTAATCCCGAGGCCCGCCACCTCAACATGGCGCGGTCGTTGTAGAATATTGCAATGATTGCTCCCACGAGATGGTGCCGCGAGCACCAGATAAGGAGATTCTTGTGTCTGAGACCATTAACGGCAGCCTGAGCGTCTCGAACGACGTTATTGCCGATATTGCCGGTTATGCCGCGATGACGTGCTATGGCGTCGTCGGGCGCCGAGAGCGTGCGCCTCCTTGCCGGTCAGCGCCTCCGCAAGGGCGTGCTTGTCTCCGCCGACGAGAACGGCCTTACGGTCGATCTTCACGTCGTGCTCGAGAACGGCGTCAACATGAAGTCTGTCTGCCACAATCTTTCGAGCTCCGTTGCCTTCACCCTGCAGGAGATCGCCCAGATCGATCCCGCCAGCCTTAAGATCGGCATTCACATCGACGCGCTCAAGAGCCGTCTGAACTAGCATCCGAACACGGAGATTTCACCACTCATGATTGCAAAGACCATTCGCACCTGTTTTCCGATCGCTGCGGCTGCCGTTTCCGACAAGGCCGAGGAGATCAACAAGCTCAACGTCTTCCCCGTACCCGACGGTGACACCGGCACCAACATGTCGCTCACGCTCGCTTCGGTGACCAAGGAGCTTTCTGCTCTTCCCGCCGATGCCGATATGGAGGCCATCGCTGGCGCCATCACCCACGGCTCCCTGATGGGTGCCCGCGGCAACTCCGGTGTCATCACCTCGCAGATTCTGCGCGGTGTGGCCGAGGGTCTCGTCTCTGCCGACGAGCCTATTACGTCCGCCAACATCGCCTATGCGTTCCGTCGCGCCGTCAAGGTTGCCTTCCAGGCTGTTCGCAAGCCCATCGAGGGCACGATCCTCACGGTGCTGCGCGATGTCTCGACCAAGGCCGACGAGTGCGAGAAGAAGAAGTTCTCGGCCGAGGACGCGCTCGATACCATCGTCGTCGAGGCCTACCAGTCCGTCGCCCGCACGCCCGACCTGCTGCCCGTTCTGAAGGAGAACGGCGTGGTCGACTCCGGCGCCTTTGGCTTTGCCATCTTCCTTGAGAACTTCGTGGCCGCAGCACTTGGCCGCAGCAGCGTTGTCGAGGATTTCTCCGCTACGTTTGATTCCGCTGGCTCTGCCCGCGACGCGGCCCTTGGTCGCGTTGAGATCGAGGCCAACGACGACTGGGAGGGCTCGGAGTTCCGCTACTGCAACGAGTTCCTCTTTAAGGCCGACGCCCCCTTTGACGAGGACGAGTGCCTTAAGTTCCTGGGCTCCATGGGCGACTGCGAGCTGCTCGTGGGTGCCTACCCCGATTACAAGATCCATGTGCACTCCAACACCCCCAACCTGGTGCTCGAGCACATGCTGCAGCTTGGTCAGATTTACGAGGTCTTTATCCACAACATGGAGATGGAGGCCCACGACCGTACCGCTAAGATTCACGAGGACCAGGAAAAGGCCGCCGAGCCCGCCAAGGCGCTGGGCTTTGTCGCCGTTGCCGCCGGTTCTGGCGAGGCCGACATCCTCAAGTCCCTCGGCGTCGACGTGATCGTGTCGGGTGGCCAGACCATGAACCCCTCGACTGCAGACCTGCTGGGCGCGGTGGACCAGGTCAACGCGACCTCGGTCATCATCCTGCCTAATAACGGCAATATCCGCATGGCTGCCGAGGCTGCCGCTTCTGCCTGCACGGACAAGAAGGTTGCCGTCGTTCCCACCAAGACCGTCCCGCAGGCGTTCTCCGCGCTGTTTGCGGTCCTGCCCGATTCTGAGCTCGAGGACGCCGTCGCCGCTATGGTCGACGCCATCAGCGAGGTCCGCGATGGCGAGGTCACCCGCGCCGTGCGCGACTCCAGCGCCTCGGACGGCTCGCCGATTCACTCCGGTGACGTCATGGGAATCATCGCCGGCTCCATCGACGTGGTCGGCTCCGACGTGAAGCAGGTCACGCTCGATTGCATCAACCGCATGCAGGAGGAAGAGGAAGGTGACGCGCTGACGATTCTGGCCGGCGAGGAGCTGTCCGATGAGGCCTTCCAGGAGATCGTCGACGCTATCGAGGAGGCTCAGCCCGACCTGGAGATCGACGCCCATCGTGGCGAGCAGCCGCTCTATCCCGTGATCTTCTCGATCGAGTAGGCATCTGCCCATGTCCGAGCTCTGCTCCGTGCCGCGCGTCTCGGAGCGCTTTGCCCAGAGCAATGCGCTCGACGAGGATATCGCGCGACTCAAATATGTTTCGGGTAAACGTGAGGAGGCCCTTCGCCGTCTGGGAATTCGGACGGTGGGGGACCTCCTTCTCCATATTCCTCATCGATACCTCGACTTCACCCGTTCTTGGTCCATCGAGATGGCGCCCATCGGTGCCGCGTGCACCATCATCGCCACGGTCGATCGTATTGTCCAAAAGCGGCCTCGTCCGCGTATGCAGGTGACCGAGGTCTCACTCGTTGACGATACGGGCGTGCTGCAGGTCGCCTTTTTCCGCCAGCCCTGGATTGCTCAGCAGCTTAAGCAGGGCGACCGCCTGGCCGGGATGGGCAAGGTTGAATTTGCCTACGGTTTTAAGCAGATGGCCTCGCCGCACTTTGAAAAGCTCGAGGATGGGCGTGCCGCAGGCACCATCCTGCCGGTCCATTACGTGAGCGATGGCGTGAGCCAGGCGTGGATGCGCCGCATCGTAAGCGGCGCGCTCGAGGTCGTCGGCAATCCCTTCGACCCGATTCCCGCACGCTTACGCGTCAAGCGTCGCCTGATGAGCAATGCCCGCGCGCTGCGCTCAATCCACTTTCCCTCGAGCATGGCTGAGCGCGATATCGCGCGCGCACGGCTGGCCTACGAGGAGTGCCTCTACCTGCAGCTGGCGCTGCGCCTACGCAACGACGGAGGCTTGGTCGAGGTCACGCCCTACGCCCATAGCGCAGGCGAGCGCCTGGCCGCGCTCAAGCAAGCCCTGCCGTTTTCGCTGAGCGACGAGCAAGAGGCCGCCTTCCAAGATATCCTGTACGACATGTGCGATGGCGGGCGCGTGATGAACCGTCTGCTGCTGGGCGATGTCGGTACCGGCAAGACCGCCGTTGCCGCCTGCGCGCTGGCTGTGGCTGCCGATAGCGGCACGCAGGCCTGCGTTATGGCGCCCACGGGCGTGCTGGCGCGCCAATATGCCGATAAGACCGGCCCTCTGCTCTCGCAGACCGGCATGTCCTGGGCGCTTCTGACGGGTGCTACGCCGGCCGCAGAGCGCGAGCGCATCCATGCACAGCTGGAATCGGGCGAACTTGACGTGCTTTTTGGCACCCACGCGGTTCTTTCGGATGACGTTACGTTCAAGCATCTGTCTCTCGTGGTCATCGATGAACAGCACCGGTTTGGCGTCGGCCAACGCAACGCCCTGCGCGCGAAAGGCCCCGGTGCCGATCTGCTCGTTATGACGGCAACGCCCATCCCGCGTACGCTGGCGCTTTCGGTCTACGGCGATCTGGATACGAGCATCATCCGCCATCGGCCCGTCCCTGGCGCCGGCGTGTCGACACGCGTGCTCACCGAGTCGAGCCGTGACCTCGCCTATGGCGCCATCCGCGAGGCGCATGAAAAGGGTCAGCAGGCCTACGTGATTTGCCCGCTCGTGGAGCCGAGTGACTCGGCCGATGAGCTGGAAGACGTGCCCGGTATCGCCCGCGACGACGAGGGCCGCGTGACGGTCCCTGTGCCGCTGCACGATACGGCGACCGAGCTCGATCGCCTGCGTCTGGCGTTGCCGGGTCTTGCCATCGAGCGCCTTCACGGCCGTATGTCAGCGGGGGAGAAGGATCGCGTGATCGACGCCTTCAAGCGTGGCGAGATTGACGTGCTCGTCTCGACTACGGTGGTCGAGGTGGGCGTCGACGTGCCCAACGCCACCGTCATGGTCATCGAGAACGGTGAGCGCTTTGGCTTGGCGGCGCTGCATCAGCTACGCGGTCGCGTGGGCCGCGGCAGCGTGTCGGGCTCCTGTCTGGTCATGACGCACTCCAAGGGCAACGGCGGCGCATCGGCGGCGCAAGACCGTCTGCAGTCGCTCGAAAAAACTTCGGATGGTTTTACGCTTGCCCAGATGGACCTGCGTTTGCGCCACGAGGGCGAAATCCTGGGGTACCGCCAGCATGGCGGTGTGACCCTGCGCTTCGTCGACCTTGATGCCGACGAGGAGCTAATCGAGTGGGCCCATTTGGACGCGGTCGAACTCTTGCGGTATGCTTGCAACCTTGACTCCGTGGCGACGCGCCCTCTGCGCGATGCGGTCGCCACGCGGTATCGACACATCTTTAAGGAGGTCAGCGGAGGATGAGAATCATCGGCGGCGAATGGCGCGGTCGTAAGATCGAGGAGCCCCGTGGTCGCGATGTCACCCGCCCCACGACTGATCGCGTACGCGAGGCGTGCGCATCTATGGTCATGTCGGTATTCGACTTCGATCTGGACGAGGTCCGTGTGCTGGATGCCTTTGGCGGCTCCGGCGCCCTTGGTATCGAGATGCTCTCTCGTGGGGCCCGCTCGCTCACGACGTTTGAGATCGATCGCAACGCCGCGCGGCTCATTACCAAGAATATCGAGTCGCTTTGCCGTGACCGTGCGCGTTGGCGAGTGGTCACGGGCGATATGCTGGCGAGTGCCTCGCGCGGTCGTGTGCCGGGCGGCCCCTTTGATCTGGTTCTGCTCGACCCGCCTTATGCTTTTGGTGCCGAGCCGGTCGAGGAACTGCTGCAGAACCTGGCTCAGCAAGGTCTGCTTGAGTCTGGCGCTTACGCCTTGTTTGAGCATGCCGCCGCCGAAGCGGGCGCGCATCCGGCAGGCTTTGAGACTGTACGTGAGAAGCGCTACGGCATTACCTCGGTCGACCTGCTTCGTTGGGTCGGCGATGACGACGGTGAGGGCGATAGCGCCGGCACCGATGCTGACAACAATGATGCCGCGACGTTTCAGGAGGACGCCCATGAATGACACCATCAACCGCGTGATCGTCCCGGGTACCTTCGATCCCATCACGTTTGGCCATATCGATGTGATTCGCCGCGCCCGCCGCATCTTTCCCAGCGTGATCGTCGCTGTTGCCGAGTCGCAGGGTAAAAACGGTGTGGGCACCACGTTTACGCTCGATGAGCGCGTGGCGCTGGCCCGCGAGGCGCTCGGTGATATCGACGGCGTTGAGGTCCTGCCCTTTACCGGCCTCTTGGTCGACTTCGCTCGTGAGCAGGGGGCGGGGGCCGTGGTCAAGGGCCTGCGTGCCATGACCGACTTTGAGTACGAGCTGCAGCAGGCCGACCTCAACTATCGTTTGGATAACGAGCTGGAGTCCATCTTTGTCATGAGCGCGCCGCAGTACGGCTATATCTCGAGCTCAGTCGTTCGCCAGATCGCCTCGCTCGGCAGCGATGTATCGACGTTTGTTCCGTCCAACGTGGTCGAAGCGCTCAGACATCGCTTTTCGTGACGTTTTTTATTGCCTGGTGGCATGTGGTAAACTAGCACGATGATATGTTACCTATGAAAGGAGACCGGATGCCGGGCGAGAATTTTCCTGGCGATAGGATCGTCAGCTTGGTCGATGAGCTCGAAGGGCTGATCGAGGAAGCCAAGCCGCCTTTCGGCAAGAACGCTCAGTTCAAGGTCATCGACGCCGACGTGTTCTTCAACATCCTCGACGAGATCCGCATGAGCTATCCCGAGGAGTGGCAGAAGTCCCGCCGTATCCTTAAGGAGCGCGAGGAGCTTATGGCTTT
>CABRWN010000131.1 GCA_902474645.1 uncultured Collinsella sp. | reverse complement strand
CGTTCTCTTTTTATGCGCTCGCTGCAGGCGAGCTCTTCAAGTGTATAATTTCGGTCGTATGTAATTTGGACGCTTGTGCGTTCTGCCCATAACAAGAAAGGTCGCTATGCCTACCATTTCTACCGCCGACTTCAAGAACGGCCTCGGTCTCCGCATTAAGGACAAGGTCTACACCATCGTCGAGTTCCAGCATGTCAAGCCGGGCAAGGGTGGCGCGTTTGTGCGCTACAAGACCCGCGACATCAAGAGCGGCCGCGTCGTCGAGAACACTTGCAACGCCGGCACCAAGTTCGAGAGCGTCATGCTCACCACCCGTGAGTTCCAGTACCTCTACAACGATGGCACCGACTACATCTTCATGGACAACGAGTCCTATGAGCAGGTTCCCGTTCCCGAGGACATGGTGGGCGAGAACTCCAAGTGGCTGCGCGAGAACGACATCTGCCAGCTGCTCTTCGCCGACGATGAGCTCATGGGCGTGACCCCGCCGATGTTCATCGAGACCACCATTGTCCAGACCGACCCGGGCTTTAAGGGCGACACCGTCCAGGGTTCCACCAAGCCGGCCACGATCGACACCGGTGCTGTCATCCAGGTCCCCATGTACCTCAACGAGGGTGAGGTCATCAAGGTTGACACCCGCGACGGCAAGTTCGTCTCCCGCGTCTAGCAACCAAATCTTCTAGGAGGACTCATGCCCCAGGAAATCAAGATTGACGGCATCGGCATTTCGCCCGATGTTCTGACCGCCATCGTCTCGCGCGCCGTGTCCGATGTCGAGGGCATCGCCTCCGTTGGCGTCAAGGACCTTGCCACCAACCTTGTCTCCATGATGCTCTCGTCCAAGGCCCCGGCTTCCGAGCCGGCGGTCGAGGCCGAGGTCGTCGGCGACAAGCTCGCACTCACCGTGCGTGTCGTGGTGTTCTTTGGCTATCCGTTCAAGAAACTCGCCGAGGCCGTTCGCGCCGCCGTGGTCGCCGCCATCGATGCCCAGGTGGGCGTCGAGGTTGAGCGTGTTGACGTTTGCATCGACGGCCTCGTTTTCCCCAAGGAGTAACCTTTGAGCCTTAAGGTTTATCGCGGGCGTACGCTTGCCCGCAGTCAGGCGCTGCAGCTGCTGTTCCAGGCCGAGGCCACGGACAGCCCGCTCGAGCGCGTCCTCGAGGGTGATTTCCTGATTTCGAAGGGTCCCCTCGACCCCTATGCGCTGGAGCTGTGCCGCGGTGCCTATGAGCATATCGACCGCATCGACTGTGCTCTGCGCTCTGTTGCCAAGAACTGGGATCTTATGCGCATGCCCGGCGCCGACCGCAACCTGCTGCGTATCGCCGTTTACGAGATGCGTTTCCTCACCGACGAGGAGGTCTCGGACGCCATCGTGATCAACGAGGCCGTCGAGCTTGCCAAGGCCTATGGCACCGACCAGTCCGCGTCGTTCGTCAACGGCGTGCTGGGTAAGATCGCTCGCAGCGAGGAGCTGCCGGGCGAGGACCTGTACCAGGAGCTGCTGGCCGAAGATCGCGCTCGCGAGGAGGCCCAGGCTGCCGAGGCTGCCGCAAAGGTTGCGGTTGCTCAGGCTGAGGCTGGCGTGCTGGCCGAGGATGCGGACGCCGCCGAGGCTGACATCGACTCCGTCGAGGAGTAGTCATGCCAGAGGGTTCTGTCCGTAACTTTGATGAGATCTCGGACCGTCTAGATCAGATCATCGCTACCGTTCGCTCCAAGGATACCTCCTTGGAGCGTTCGCTCGATTTGTTTGACGAAGCGATTGAGCTGGGGTCCCGCGCGGTCGATATGGTCGACAAGTTTGAGTTGACGCCGCGTGAGGCCGACAAGCTCGAGCAGGAATACGATGAGGATGCGGCAAACGAATCCCAGGATAGCTAGGCCGCATCTCCGGATACGAATGGTTGATGGCATTCATGAAACGCGTGCGTCTTGATGACGAACTGATTTCACAGGGCATCTGCGCCGATCGCGCGGATGCCCTTCGCACTCTTATGGCCGGCTTGGTCTCGAGTGGCGGTGAGCGCTTGACTTCGCCGGGCCTTAAGGTGACCCCGGGCCTGCCGCTGCACGTGAAGGGGCGCATTCCCTATGTTGGCCGCGGCGGTCTTAAGCTCGAAGGCGCGCTCGATGCGTTTGGCATCAATCCGACGGGCCTTGCCTGTCTTGATGTGGGCTGCTCTACCGGCGGCTTTACCGATTGCCTGCTCAAGCGCGGAGCTGCGGCCGTTGTCTCGGTGGACGTGGGTCGCGCCCAGTTCGATTGGTCGTTGCGTCAGGACGATCGCGTGACGCTGCATGAGCGTACAAACGTGACGCAGCTGCCTGAGCTTGGCTATGCCGGCGCCATCGACCTGGCTGTGTGTGATGTCTCGTTTACCAGCATCGCGAATATTATCGATGCGGTACTGGCGTGCCTGGCGCCTACGGGTGCATTCTGCACGCTCGTAAAGCCGCAGTTTGAAGCTCCGGCGGCGCTGGTGGGCGAGGGCGGCATTGTGACCGATCCCGTCGTGCGCCGCGATACACTCGTGGCGGCGGTTGAACTCTTTGCTGCCAAGGGCCTGTTCCCGGTCGATGTGTGCGTGTCGCCCATTCATGGTGCCAAGGGAAACGTTGAGTATTTCCTGTACGGCACGAGATTTGCCCCCGGTGAACGTACCGACGATGAGCTGCAATCCCAGGTATCGGTTTTGAGCGAGAAAGCTGCAACGCTATGAAGGTCTTTCTGGTTCCCAATTACTACAAGCAAGAGGCGGTCGAGAGCGGCCTGATGCTCGAGCTTTGGCTGACGCGCCAGGGCTATGAGGTCGCATGGGCTGCCGACCAGCGATCGAAGATTCAGAGCACGCCTGATATTGACGGCTCCGATCTGGTCATTACGCTCGGCGGCGACGGCACGCTGCTGCGCGCTGCCCGCATCCTCAACCATCGCGAGATTCCTATCCTCGGTCTTTCCTATGGTCACCTGGGCTTTTTAACTGCTGCGAGTCCCGAGGAGCGCGACATTCTTAAGGTCGTGAGCGATGCCCTTTCCGGCGAGCTGCACGTGAGCCGTCGCGCCACCATCGCTGCGGATATCGTGTCCGTGCGCGAAGACGGTACGAAGGATGTCGTGCGCACCTTCGCCCTCAACGACATGGCGCTTACCCGCGGTCCGCTGTCCGATATGGTTGAGTTCGACATCACGGTGTCGGGCCACCATATCGATCGACTGCGTGGCGACGGCGTGGTCGTGTCCACGGCGACTGGTTCTACGGGTTACGCACTCAGTGCCGGTGGCCCCATCGTAAGCCCCGACTATACGGGCATGGTCTGCGTACCCATTGCGCCGCACACCATTCAGGCCCGTGCCTTCTTGACTTCGCCGAGTGATGTTGTCGAAATCTTTATGTCCGATGATCGCCCGAGCGTTCCGGCGATCGCTATCGATGGACAGTTTATTACCTGCGATGGCACCGTTGAGAGCGTGGCGGTGCGCCGCGGGCCCGGAGATGTGCTGCTGCTCGATTACGGCCCCGAGAGCTTCTATAACTCGGTGAGTCGCGTATTCTACGGAGTCCGTCATGATCGATGAGCTGCAGGTTTCCAACATTGCACTCATTCGCGAGGCGACGCTGGTGCCGAGTGCTGGCCTGACTGTCCTGACCGGCGAGACCGGCGCCGGCAAGACTGCGCTGCTCTCGGCCCTCAAGCTTATTTTGGGCGAGCGCGCGGATTCGTCGACGGTGCGCGAGGGCGAGGCGCTGGCGAGCGTCGAGGCGCGCCTGTTTGACGGGCCGCACGACACGGAAGGCTTTACGGTCCAGCGCAGCCTTTCTGCCGAGGGCCGCAGTCGCGTGAAGATTGACGGGCGCATCGCCAGCGTGCGTGAACTTTCGGAGCGTGTTGGCGTGATGATGGATCTTTGCGGCCAGCACGAGCACCAGCGCCTGCTCGATCCGGCGCATCATGTTGCCATGGTCGATGCCTGGGCAGGGCGCCCTGCACTCGAGGCGCTCGAGCACTACCGTGCTTGCTTTAAAGCCTCGCGCGCGGCCGCTAAGGAGGTTCGACGTGTCGAAGAGGCCTCGCGTGCGCAGGGGAGCCGTGTCGAGGAGGCGCGCTTTGCCCTCGAGCGCATCGGCGAGGTCGACCCCAAGCCGGGTGAGTATGAGGAACTCGAGCAACTGCTGCCGCGCTCCGAACATGCTGAGGTACTGGTTGCCACGGCTAACGATGCCCATGCATCGCTTGCCGCCGAAGGGGGAGCGCTCGATGCCGTGAACAGCGCCGTGGCAGAGCTTTCCCGTATGGCTTCCGTCGATCGTAAACTGGGCGACATTGCCGACGCGCTTTCGGATGCCTGTATCTCCCTTGAGGATTGCGCGAACGAGCTTCGTGCCTATCGCGATGGCGTCGCCTTTGATCCGCGCGAGCTCGCTCGCATGCGTGAGCGGTATTCCGACCTCAAGGGCCTGTTGCGTCAGTGGGGTCCCACCATGGACGATGTTTTTGCCATGCGCGATCGCTCGCAAGAGCTGTTGTCCCTAGTCGATGATGGCGATGAACAGATCAAAAAGGCGTGTGAAGCGCTTGGCGCGGCGGAGCGCGAACTGTTTGCTGCCGCCAAGGCGCTTAAGCGCGCTCGTAATACGGCGGCCCCGCGCTTCTGCCACGAGGTGGGCCGCCAGATGGCTCGCCTGGAGATGGGCGGCGCCGAGCTCGTCTGGGAGTCGCGCGATCTTCCCCGTGCTGAGTGGACGCCCGTTGGTCCTTCGAGCTACGAGCTGCTATACCGCAGCGGTGCCGGTTTAACGCCGCGCCCCCTGCGTCGAATTGCGTCGGGCGGCGAGCTTAGCCGCGTCATGCTGGCAAGCAAGGTTGTCCTCGGTAACGCGGACGGTGTTGATACGCTGGTGTTTGACGAGGTCGATGCTGGTGTCGGTGGCTCCACGGCGCGTGCGCTCGCGGGTGTGCTGGCAGATCTCGCCGCTACGCATCAGGTGATTGTCGTAACCCACTTGGCGCAGGTCGCCGTCATGGCCGACAAGCATTATGTCGTCAGCAAGGAACCGGGCGATGTTCCCCAGACGCATTTGGACGAGGTGACCGGCGAAGTGCGTACCGCCGAGATCGCCCGCATGTTGAGCGGCGATCAGTCCGAGGCAAGCTTGGCCCACGCAAAGCAGATGCTCGAAGAAGCGCGAGGCTAGGTCGTATCAGCGGTGTTAATGGGACAAAATAGACTGAAATTTTTGTCCCACTACGCGTTTTACTCAACGACCTTATCCGGCTGGATGAGCTCCTCGTAGTAGCTGATATGCTCGCGCGCGTCTTCAATCTCGGGCAGCAGGAAGTTGTAGATGACTTCGATGATCATCGTGGCGCTGATCTTAGAGAATGCAAAGTCGCCCGTCGTCAGCAGCGCTTCGTGGTTGACGGTATTAAAGGTGTAGTCTGCCAGACGCGCGAGCGGGGATTTGCTGTCGCTGCTGATGACGACTACGGTTGCGCCGCAGTCGCGAGCCGCTTTTGCCATGCGATTCAGTCGGCGCGATTTGCCGGAGTTTGAGATTAGCACGATGACGTCACCCGGGCGCAACGTGAGCGCAAAGCCGATTGATGTCTCGCTAATGGTGCTCGCCATGCAGCGCAGGCCCAGCTGCGAAAACTTAAACGTCGCATCGAGCGCGACCGCGTTCGTATTGCCCACAGCTGCAAACTCAATAACCCCTGCATGCTTAAGGGCATGCACAACAGCCGCCAGCGTATCGTGGTCGATTCCGTCGATGGTCGCATTAAGCTCGCTCACCTTGGCAGCCAGGATGTTCTTGAGGCTCTGCTCCATATTGTCGAGCGAGACCTCGTCAGTCAGGCCCTCGTTGCGCTGGCTTTCCAAATCCCTCGCCAGCGAAAACTGAAAGCTGCGGAAGCTACCAAAGCCAAGCTTGCGGCAGAAGCGCGAAACGGTCGCCTCGGATGTGGCGGCGG
>CABRWN010000130.1 GCA_902474645.1 uncultured Collinsella sp. | reverse complement strand
GTGCGGAACTCGCGATCAACCTTATGCCTCTCGGACTGTCCCGGCCCTCTCGGATTCGGGGCGCGACACACCGGACTGGGTTATCTGAATAAATATGGTGAAGGCCCCTTTCGGGGCCTTCTCTTTTAGAGGAATTCGCCGACTCGGTGGACTTCGGGTTCTAGGTCTACGTTGAATTGGTCTTTGACGGTTGCCTGGATGTGGCGGATGAGTTCGTCGACATCGGCGGCGGTGGCGTGGTCGGCGTTGACGATGAAGCCGCAGTGCTTCTCGCTCACCTGCGCGCCGCCAACGGCGTGTCCTCGCAGGCCGGCATCCATGATGAGCTTGCCGGCAAAGTAACCCTCGGGGCGCTTGAAGGTGGAACCGGCACTCGGCATGTCGAGCGGCTGCTTTTCCTCGCGGCGCTGGCGGTAGTCGTCCATGTCGGCCTTGATCATCGCGGCGTTGCCCGGTGCGAGGTTGAAGGTGGCAGAAAGAACGATAAAGCCGTCGTCGGCGATGCGACTCTTGCGATAGCCCAGGTTGAGCTCATCGACATCGAACTCGATGATGTTGCCGCTGCCGCGGGTGCCGTCGTCGAGCATGCGGGCGGGCTTGTAGACGCGCACAGACTCCAGCACGTCTGCCATGCAGGCGCCGTAGGCGCCGGCGTTCATGTAGCAGGCGCCGCCGACCGATCCGGGGATGCCCGAGATGGGCTCCATGCCGGTGAGACCGGCCTCGGCTGCCGCCGCGGCGACATCGGAAAGCAAGGCGCCGGCCGCCGCCGTGACGTGCGTACCGTCGACCGTAATGTCGGAGAGGCCTTCGCCCAACGCCACGACGACGCCGCGGATACCCTTGTCGCCGACGAGCAGGTCGGAGCCGTTGCCCACGATGGTGAGCGGCAGGTCGCAGCGATAACAGGTGTCGAGCGTGGCGACGAGGCCCTGCTCGGTATCGGGCGTGACAAAGACGTCGGCCGGGCCGCCGATCTTAAACGTGGTGTGCTCGCGCATGGGCTCGCTCATCAGCACGTTGTCCTCGCCGGCAACGCCAGCAAGCGCGCACAGCAGGTCCTCGTTAAAAAAGTCGTTCTCGTGCATACGAATATCCGCCTTTTGGTGGTCGTTGTCATCAATCGATTGCAATATACCCCACCCGGACGGATTTGGTGCGCTGGCGGCGATAAAACAGCCGTCTACCGGATTGGTAAAGTGTTTATCACCGAGGTAGAGGGGTAGTCGCTATACTTTCAAGAGATTGCGCGTAAACCCGGAAGGAGCGAGATGGCCAACAAAGTCACCCTCAAGCAGATCGCCCAGGAGGTGGGGCTTTCCCCCTCGTCGGTCTCGCTTGTGCTCAATAATCGGCCCTGTCGCATCTCGGAAGAAAACCGCAAACTCATCAAGGAGGTCGCGGCGCGCAACCACTATGTTCCTAACCAGATTGCGCGTAGTTTGGTCATGCGCGAGTCGCGCACGCTGGGCCTTATCGTCCCTAACATCGAGAGCCGCTTTTTTGCCTCGCTCGCCGGTAGCCTGGAAAAGCGCTGCCGCGAGGATGGCTATGCGCTCTTCATTACCAGCTCGGGTGGAAGCGCCGATGACGATCTGGAGCTGCTGCGCCAGCTGGTGACGCGCGGCGTTGATGGCGTCTTCCTGGTCGTGGGCGACGAGTTCTCCGACGACCGTGCCCTGCGCGAAGAAGTCAGCCACCTGCCCATCCCGGCCGTAATGGTCGACCGTGCCATTGAGGGGCTCGAGTGCGACAAGGTGATGTTCGACCACGAGATGGGCGGCTACATGGCCACCCGCTATCTGATCGAGCAAGGCCACCGCCGTATTGCCTGTCTGGTTAACGCACGCCGCTCCAATACGGGTCGCAAACGACTTGCCGGCTATGAGCGCGCACTGCGCGAGGTTGGCTTGCCTATCGACGCACGTTTAGAGTTTGAGAGCGAGTACTACATCCCGAGTGCCTACGAGGCCTCGGAGGCGGTGCTCGCAACTGATGCTACCGCTGTGTTCGCAAGCTCGGATAACATCGCCCTCGGTCTGCTCAAGCGCTTGCACGAGATGGGGAAGAGCATCCCGGGCGACATCTCGGTGGTGAGTTACGACAACTCGGCCGCCGACGTTCTCTTTGAGCCGGCGCTGACCGCGATTGAGCAGGATCCAGGTATCCTCGCGGAGCATGCTTTTGGCTGCATGTCCAAGCGTCTTGCCGGTAGGGGCGGTAGACGTGCCGAAGAAGTCGTTCTGGAGCCGGCGCTTATCGTGAAGGGCAGCGTGCTCGATCCTACCGAATGTAGCTAAGCGTACTTGTTTGTTTGCATAGATTGCATGCGGAGTGTCCGCTATTTACCGGCGGGGCCGGGGTGCCTGCCTTGTTTTGAGAAGTTCGCGAAGCCCACTTCTCAAAACAAAGCAGGCACCCCGGCCCTCGTCCGTAAGCTCTTCCGCTGGGCGAGCCATAGACGCCGCGCACCGATCTACTAAAGCATGAGCTTGAAATTGGTGCTATATTCGGCTTGAGTTGTTTAATGCTAGTACGGGAGGCTGATATGGGGCTGTTCAAGAAGAAAAACCCGCAGGATGCCTTTGATCCCGATGTGTTTACCATCACGGATACGATTTTGGACCCGCCGCGGTTTACATTTTTGCCGGCTATCTATCAGGATGCCACGCGCCGCAAGTGGGCCGTGCATCAGCGCGGCGGGGAGCCGAAGATTTTTGACTATGTGGACGTGTTGCAGTGCGAAGTAGCCGAGGCGGGCGATCCGGAGGCCGATGAAGCGGTCTCTAAACAGGAATTTGCCCAGCGTATTCTGGCAAATCCCGCTAAGGCGGCAAAAATGAACGCTGCCAAACGTAATATGTGTCTTGGTATGGGCGTTGTTGTGGCGGTTCAGACGGGAAAAGACGAGGTTTCCAAATTAGAGATTCCCGTTATGACCGACGAAGTCAAACGCGATTCAAGTCTATATAAGTCGTATCGGAATGTCGCCGAGAGGATTAAGGCCGAATTTGATGCCATGGGAGGGCTGGCCTAATTTTGGCGGCATACGTTTCTGAATGAGGAGTCTGTGCAATGGCAGGCGAATCTTATGCAATTCCCCCCAAAGATCGTGCTGTTGAGGGAATTCTTTGGTATATCCAGCACCATCAGCTTGCCGGCGGCGATCGCCTGCCGGCCGAGCGCGTGCTGTGCGAAGAGATCGGCGTTTCGCGTACGGCGTTGCGCGCTGGTATCACGCGGCTCATCTCGTGTGGAACGCTCGAGAGCCGTCGCGGATCGGGTACGTATTTGTGTCCTTCTAAGCCGCTGAACATCTTCCAGGAAACGTATAACTTTTCCGATGCTGTGCGGACTGCCGGCCTGCATCCCTCTTCTCGTCTGGTTTCCACCGAGACCATCGAGGCGGATAAGACGCTTGCCGACAAGCTTGGGGTGGCTGTAGGCGCTCCTTTGCTCCGCATGCAGCGCGTTCGACTTATTGAGGGCGAGCCGGCGTCAATCGAGACGGCTCACGTTAACCTGTCCCTGTGCCCCGCGCTTTCCGATCATGATTTTGAGTGTGAGAGCCTTTACGATGTCTTGCTCAAAGAAGGTGGCGTGCGTGTTGAGCATGGACGTGAGCATATCTCCATCTCGCGTTTGAACGCCGAAGAGGCCGAGCTGCTCCAGCAAGAAGAGGGAACGCCGGTGTTCTATGAGAGCTCGATCGAATTTGATAAGGACATGCGTTTTGTGGAGCATTGCAAATCGGTGATTTTGCCCACAAAGTTCCGCTTTGCCGATAACGGCGAAGAGAACGGCATGAGGAGCGTGGCAGGTGAACAATGGCTGAAACAGTAGATGCCACCCCGGTTTATATGCGCATTCGACGCCGCATCGAGGAACGTATCGAGCGCGGTATATATCCCACGGGTTCCATGATTCCGTCCGAAAAAGACCTCGCCGAGGAATTTGGTACGACACGCTTGACCATCCGAAGCGCTGTCGATGAGCTGGTTCGGCGCGGGCAGATTCGCCGTGTTCGGGGAAAAGGTGCCTTTGTGGCGCAGAAAGTACCTGCTTTTTTTGAACGCACGGTCGGTTTCCGTGAATCGGTCCGTGCTTCGGGCGGCGAGCCGTCCGTCCGTATTCTCGCGCGTTCCAAGCGTTATGCGGGGCCATATTACGCCGACCTGTTTGGCATCGCCGAGGACGACCTGCTCTATTCCGTTCGACGCCTGAACTGCATAAACGGTAGCCCCGTATCGATTGAGACGGCGCTGATTCCCTGCCTGCTGTTCCCAACCATCGAAGATATTGACGTGTCGGTCTTCAGTTTGTACGAGACCTATGAGATGCTGGGCCGAAAGCCAGTCATGGCACAGGAAAAGCTCGATATCGAAGCGCTGGGCGCACGAGATGCCGGCCTCCTTGGACTGGAACAGGGCGATCTTGTTTTGCTTTTGGAATGCGTGAGCTATGACGCGAGCGGTCAGGCTATCGAGTATGTAAAGTCCTTCAATCGTGGCGATACGGGCGGCTACACCTATACGTACTAGCTGGTATTTTGTGAATAACGGCTGGGAAACTAACCAGTTTTGATCGTTGGGTCAGCTGTATATACAACCTTACAGGGCTCAAAATCGACCGTTCGCCGATGGGGATAAATTAATCGACAAAGAGGTATCAAAAAGCCGTAACCTTTAACTGTGATTGGTATCAAATACTAATGATTTGTTACGAGGTGAGACGATGAAGATGCTCGATTACGTTCAGCTTGCCCATGTGCGTATGGGGGAGAACCTCGAGCGTTCGTCTGAGCTGGTAGCGCAGCTCGTTGATATTTTCCAGTCCGGTTCTTTTGACGCGCTGCGCATCGTTGCTTCGGGTTCGTCGCGCCATGCCGCCGATTGCGCCCGCGATTACCTGCAAGATGCCCTGCAAATGCAGGTGTCCGTTGTGACGCCCGAGGCCTTCGTCGATTTTGAACACACCTATCCGCAGCATGCGCTCAACATTGCCGTTTCGCAGAGTGGCTATTCGACCAATACGATTGCGGCGCTCGATTACATGCGCGCACACGATATGGCTGCAGTTGCGCTCACGGCAAACGTCGAGGCGCCCATCAAGGAGCACACTGACATCGTTCTTGACTACGGTGTGGGCGTCGAGTCGGTGGACTTTGTAACTCTGGGCGTCGAGGTTCTCGTTGAGTATCTGGTGCTCTTTGGTATTTACGGCGGTCAGGCGCGCGGAACGGTTGACGCCAAAGGCGTTGCCCAGCGTCTTGACGACCTGCGCGAAGCTATCCAGGCCAATGCCGTGATGTGCAAGACCGCCGAGGAATATGTCCAAGACCACATGCTCGAACTTTCTGAGCACATGCCCGCCATGGTCGTCGGCAACGGCCCCAACTACGGCGTTGCCGAGGAGGCGGCGCTCAAGCTGAGCGAGACCATCAAGATTCCTGCCATGCATCACGAGGGCGAGGAGTTCATTCACGGTCCCGAGATGCAGATCGTTCCGGGCTATCTGGTGTTTATCGTCGACGATCCGCAGGGGTCGGAGCGTCTTGTGAATATCGCCGATGCGCTATCGAACGTTACGACAAAAACGGTGCTGCTCACGGCCCATCCCAGGGGTAAGGCTCACGAGGTTGCGGTGCCTCAGGTGGCTCCGCTGCTCAGCGCAATTCCCAATTTGGTGTTCTTCCAGACGATTGCGGCAATGATTGCCGAGCGTCTGAAGTCATGGGACGTGCACCCGTATCTTGATGCCGTCTCCAAGCAAATGGAGGTCAAGGCAGAGGGCTACGAAGAGTCAGTCAATGCGCTTAAGGCCAAAGCGGCCGAGTGTTACGGAATGTAAGCGGGTTTTGATGCCCGTTGGCATGGGGGATGTGGAAACAACCCCAGAAAGGAGAGACAAATGAAGGAAACCGAGAAGATCGAGATCATGCATTTCGACCAGGAGGGCTATCTCGAGGACGGCAAGGCGCTCTACGAGACCGGCAAGAAGATGACCGCGCTCGCCGACAAGGTCGCCGACGAGGGCTACG
>CABRWN010000129.1 GCA_902474645.1 uncultured Collinsella sp. | reverse complement strand
GGTCGGCATCTGGAATCCGTCATTGCGGGACGGGGCGCGGGCGCGGCGGCGCTTTCCGAGGCGCGGCACGGTACGGTCCTGAACATCGACATCGGCGGCGGGACCACCGAGGTCGCCGTTATCGCCATGGGCGGCATCGTCGTCTCGCAGTCCATCCGTATTGCCGGCGATGAGTTCGACCAGGCCATCCTCACGCACGTTCGCGATGCCTATAACCTGGCCATCGGCGAGCGCACGGCAGAGGACATCAAGATCAAGGTCGGCTCTGCTGTGCCGCTCAAGGACGAGCTCGACGTCGAGGTCAACGGCCGCGACGTGATCACCGGTCTGCCCAAGACCGTGCGCATCGAGAGCGAGGAGATTCGTCGCGCACTCAACAAGCCGCTCGACGAGATGGCCAAGGCCGTCAAGGACGCACTCGACGCTACGCCTCCCGATCTTGCCTCGGACCTTATGTACTACGGCATTTTGCTGACCGGTGGCGGCGCGCTGCTGCGCGGTCTCGACGTGCGCCTGCGCGATGAGACCGGCGTTTCGGTCAACGTCAGCCCCACGGCGCTCGATAACGTCGTTAACGGCTGTGCCCGCGTGCTCGAGGCCAATGCGTTTGATGGCGGCTTCGTCCAGACCAATGCTTAATTTCCAAAAGGTGGATTCCATTTGGCACGATCTTCGGGTTTCTCCACAAATCTGAATACCAAGCGACAATCAACGGGTATGCGCCCGTTGATTGTTTTCAGCCTGATTTCGGTGTTGCTGCTCACGTTTTACATCCGCGAGGGCGAGGCAGGACCGATTCATGCCGTGCGTTCGGGCGTAACGACGATTACCTCGCCGGTGCGCTTTGTGGGCTCGGCCGTGGCGGCTCCTTTCAATGCCATCGGCAACGTGTTCTCTAACCTTACAGCGTCGCAGGACACGCTCGACGAGCTCAAGAAGCAAAACGAGGAACTGACCTCTAAGGTTGCTGAGCTCTCCGAGGCTCAAAAGACCGCTGAGCGTTTGGAAGGGCTGGTCGGCCTGCAGTCGACCTACAACCTTAAATCGACCGCTGCTCGTATCGTTGGTGCCTCCGGCGATGCCTGGACCTCGACCGTTACTATCGACAAGGGCTCTGCCGACGGTCTTACCATCAACATGCCCGTGACGAGTTCTGCCGGTGTTATCGGCCAGATTATCGAGGTATCGGCCAAAACTTCGACCGTGCGCCTGATTGGCGACGAGAACTCGGGCGTGTCCGCTATGGTGCAGGACACGCGCGCTCAGGGCATGCTGCAGGGTCAGGCTGACGGCACGCTGCGTCTTGAGTACGTGAGCGTCGACTCCGATGTTAAGGTTGGCGACATCATCGTGACCTCGGGTATCGGTGGTGTGTTTCCCAAGGGCCTTCCGCTCGGCACCGTCTCGTCGGTCGAGAAATCGGCAAACGACGTGTACTACACCATTGTGGTGCGCGCTCAGACCACGGCCGAGAATAACGAGGAAGTGCTGGTCATTACCTCGCTGACCGACGAACAGTCGGCCTCGGATGAGGACGTGAGCACCGCTAATAGCACGCCGCAGGGAACGTCGCGCGATGCTGCGACCAAGTCGAAGGATGAGAGCTCGGATGACAGTTCCGACGCGTCCGAGACGACCGATTCCGGCTCGAGCGAATAGGGGGCATGTCCATGGATCTACACGAGCAGGGGATGAGCTCCCGCACGTTTGTAATCGCCGCCATCGTGTGCGTGCTGCTGCAGGCAGGCCTGGCACCGCAGATCTCCATTGCGGGCGGTCGCGTCAACTTCATGATTATCTTGGTGTGCCTAAGCGTGTTCTCGGGCGACCCAACCCGTGCCGTCGTGTGCGGTTTTTGCAGCGGCTTGTTCTATGACCTGTCCGCTGCCGTGCCGGTGGGCGTTATGTCGCTCCTGCTGACCGTGGGTTCTTTTGCCCTGGCGCACAGCGCCGTTGGTCAGACGGGCGGTACCCCGAGTGCGCGCGGTGTCACTGTGGGCGCCTTCGCGCTCGTCATTAATGTGATTTACAGCATCATCTTGCTGTTTATGGGTTTGGAGACGAGCTTTGTCGTGGCGATCTTCGGCCATGCGCTGCCGTCCTCGATCCTGACGGGCCTGGTTGCCATTCCGTTTTTGATGTCCGGCGTCGTGCCGCAGTCCGGCTATGGATTCTCCGCACGTGGCGGACGCCAGACGGGTATGCGCTTTAAGCCCAAGACCCGCAAGCTCAAATAGGGGAGGCCCGTAGATGTCTTCCCAGATGACGGTTATTATCGCCGGTATCGTGCTGGTTGTGGCCATCGTGGTCGCGCTGGTCATCATGCGTCGTGGCGATTCCCGTTTTACCTACGATACGCAGCATGGAACGGCCCCGCGCGCCACCGAGGGCGAGGGCAATACCGCGGCGACCGCCTTTAAGGGCCGCTTTTCCATCCTCACCGCGGGTGTTGGCGCGATGTTTGCGGCACTTGCCGTCAAGCTGTGGGGCATGCAGATGGTCTCGTCGGACTATTACGAGAAGCAGGCTAATAGTAATCAGACTCGCACCGTTACCACACCCGCTGTGCGCGGTCGCATCCTCGACCGCAATGGCGTGGCGCTTGTCCAGAACCGTCCCTCACTTGCTGTCGTGGCCTACCGCGACCTTGCCGAGGATGAGGTTCTGGTTCGCCATCTTGCCAACGTGCTTGGAATGCCTTACGTGGCGGTCCTTCGCAATATTCAGGACAATACAGAGGGCGCTCAGAGCCTGCATACCATCGCGACGGACGTCCGTCGCTCCACGGTTGCCTATATTCAGGAGCATGCCGGCGAGTTCCCGGGCGTCAAGATTGCCGAGCGTACCGAGCGCCAGTATCCATATGGCGAGACGGCATGCCATATCTTGGGTTATACCGGCACCATTACCTCCGAGCAGCTCGAGGCCCAGAATAAGAAAACCTCTGGCGATGATGATGCTTCTGCTGGCAAGATTACGTACCAGTCGGGCGATATCGTGGGCCAGGCGGGCGTTGAGAGCTACTACGAAAACCTGCTGCAGGGTATTCGTGGCGAGCAGACCGTCAAGGTCGATGCCTCGGGCAATGTGACCGGTCAGGCCGGCGCCGTGCCCGCGAAGGCCGGCTCCGACATTAAGCTCACGCTCGACCTTAAGATCCAACAGGCCTGCGAGACGGCGCTGGCGAGCGCTATCGAGCTTGCCAAGACCACTGGCTACAGCAATGCCGGCAACGGCGCTGTGGTGTGCCTCGATCCCAACAATGGCGAGATCCTGGGCATGGCGAGCGAGCCCAAGTTCGATCCGTCCGTCTTTATCGGCGGCGTCTCAAATGACGTGTGGACCGAGCTCAATGATGACAAGGGTTCGCACCCGCTGCTCAACCGCGCCATTAGCGGACAGTACATGTCGGCTTCGACCATCAAGCCGCTCTCGGCACTGGCCGGTCTTGAGTTTGGAACCTACACGTCGGGGCAGACGACCAACTGCACGGGCTATTGGACGGGTTTGGGCAAGTCGTGGGGCAAGTACTGCTGGCTGCATTCCGGCCACGGCACCATGACGCTGCAGTCGGGTATTGCCAACTCGTGCGACCCCGTCTTCTACGACATGGGCAAGGCGTTCTTTTATGACGAGCAACATTCCGAGGGCCTGCAGGAGGTCTTTCGTCGCTGGGGTCTAGGCAAGACCTGCGGTATCGATCTGCCGAGTGAGGGCGCGGGCCGTATTCCCGATGCCGAGTGGAAAGAGTCGTACTTCACCGACGCCTCTGCCGAGGACCGCAAGTGGAATGCCGGCGACATGACCAACATTGCCATCGGGCAGGGCGACATCTTGGTGACGCCCCTGCAGATGGCGTGCGCCTATATGGGTCTTGCCAACGGCGGCAAGCAGTACGTGCCTCACGTGTTTTTGTCGGCCGTGTCGCGCGATGGCGACGGCGATGCCTATAAGTACAACGGCAAGGGCAAGAAGAAGCGTCTGGAGGCCAAGATCAACAGCGATTCGGATTTGGCTCTTGTTCGCAACGGCATGCACGACGTGATTTATACGGCATCGACGTCCCTGGCGGCGCACTTTGGTACCCTGACGCCGCAGGTATACGGCAAGTCGGGCACGGGTGAGAAAAGCGGCGAGGACGAATACGCGTGGTTCTGCGCCTATGCACCGGCTGATGATCCCAAGTATGTCATCGCTACTGTCCTGGAGCAGGGCGGCGGCGGCTCAGATACCGCGATGCATGTCGTGCGCGACGTGCTCGGTGTGATTTATGACGAGCCCGATACCTCTTCGGCCTCGGGCGATTCTTCGGTTCGATAGGAGGTTGCGATGGATTTTTCTCCGGCGGATCTGTTCCGTTCAACCAAGACCGGCTCTCGCAGCAGCCTGGACCGCGTCAACAAGCAACTTTCGGCCTCGCGCGGCACGTTTCGCCAAAAGGTCCATATCGGTGTGCTCGTGGCTACAGTGGCGCTCGTCGCCTACGGTGCCATCATCATCTGGTCGGCTTCGCAGTTTAAGGCCGATGCCTCGTTCTCACGCCATCTGCTGGGAATCGGCATCGGGGCGGTGCTGGCAGTGTTGGTCTGGCGTACCGACTTGCGCGGTATTTCCAATTTCTCGACGGCGTTGCTCGTCATCGACCTGATCGTGATCCTCTCGCCCAAGATTCCGGGTCTGTCCTATACGGGCGGTCTGGGCATGACGGGCTGGATCAAGATTCCCGGTATCGGCTTGACATTCCAGCCGGTTGAGCTTGCCAAGCTCATCACCATCTTCTTTATTGCTACGCTTGGCTCGCAGTATAACGGTCGCATCGATACCGTTCGCGACTACGTCAAGCTCTGCGGCATGCTGTCCATTCCGTTTTTGGCCGTCGTTGCCATGGGCGACCTGGGCTCGGGCCTGGTCGTGCTGGTTTCGGGCGCCATCGTCATTTGTATGAGTGGTGCACGCCGCGAATGGGTGCTGTCGACCCTGGCTCTGCTCGTGGGCCTGGTGGCTCTCGTCCTGGCGCTCGATTCGGTCTTTGATTCGTTGCTCGGCCACGATGTGCTCATCAAGCAGTATCAGATGAACCGTCTGACGGTCTTTATCGACCCCGATAATGCCGATTCGGACGATGCCTACAACCTGCAGCAGTCGCTTATCGCCGTTGGCTCGGGCGGCTTCTTTGGTAAGGGCTTGGGCCATGCGACGCAGTCGGCCGGCGGCTTTCTGCCTGAGTTCCACACCGACTTCGTCTTCGCCTTCCTGTCCGAGACCTTTGGCTTTTGCGGTTCCTTTTTGCTTCTGTGCCTCTACGTGCTGCTGATCTTTTCGACGATTCGCGTGGCCTTTAAGTGTGAGTCACTGTTTTTGCGTCTTTCGTGTGTGGGCATCGTTGGCATGTGGGCGTTCCAGACCTTCGAAAATATCGGCATGTGCATCGGCATGATGCCGATTACCGGTATTCCGCTACCGTTTATTAGCTTCGGTTCGTCTTCGATGATGATTCAGCTGCTGACGGTGGGTATCGTACAATCCATATGGCGGCATCGTTCGGGCGCCGCGTAACCGCTGGAGGGGTTTGCTATGAAAATTCCCGTAGATAAGCTGACCCGCGCTTTTAAGATGGGCGCGTCCGTTAAGAAGGATTCCGATACGCCGGTGCGCGTTTCGGTCTATCTGGATTCGTCCGCCTCGCGCTTTCTGGCCGAGACGGTGCGTGATGCCTTTGTGCCGCAGACGACCTCGGGCATTGTGCGCGTCGAGCGTCTGGGGGAGGAGCGAATTGCTCCAAAGACCGATACCGATGTGGTGCTGGTGCTCTCGTGTGGTTCCGACCGCTTGGAGAGTGCCGTGCAGGAGCTCGTGATCGCCGGCGCGCCCGTGTGCGTGCTTGCCGAGTCTGCTGTGGAGGTGCCGTTTATCGAGGAGTCCACGCCCATGCTCGGCGTGGTAGCGGCAACCGATAAGACGTATCTGCTCGAGACGCTTGCCCGCTGGATTCTCGATCGCACCGACAAAGAAACGGCTTTTGCGGCGAACTTTGCCTTCATGCGCATCGCGGCGGCCAATCGTATCATCACCTCGTGCGCGCTCACCAATATGGCGACCGGCGCGCTGGTGTTTT
>CABRWN010000128.1 GCA_902474645.1 uncultured Collinsella sp. | reverse complement strand
GTCGAGGTGACCGCCGTTCGTTAGAACGGCGGAACAATAAATGAATATTCAAATCTTCGGCACCAAGAAGTCCTTCGATACCAAGAAGGCCCAGCGCTATTTTAAGGAGCGCCGCATTAAGGTACAGTTTATTGACCTTAAGGAAAAGGAGATGAGCAAAGGCGAGCTCACGAGCGTGATGCAGGCGGTCGGCGGTATCGACAAGTTGCTCAACCCCAAAGCCAAGGACGAGGAGAAGCTCGCACTCATCCAGCACCTCACCCCTAGCCAGCGCTTCGACAAGCTGCTCGAGAACCAGCAGGTTCTAGCCGAGCCCATCGTGCGCAACGGCAAAAAGGCCACCGTCGGTTATTGCCCCGATGTATGGGGAGCCTGGGAGTAGCTTGTGTTATTTGCCGGCGCGTGGGTATAAGAGCAGGCGTTTGGCATAAGATTCAGCTGTAAGCCATGTCTAACAAAGGAGGGCACATGCCCAACAAACCCGTGAAGATCATCATGCTTACCGGATACCTCGGTGCCGGCAAGACCACGCTGCTCAACCACATCCTCGCTAACGACGGCGGCATCCGCGCCGCCGTGATCGTCAACGATATCGGCGAGATCAACGTCGACGCCAGCCTTATCGCCGACGGCGGCCTTTCCGAGACCGATGACCTCATCCCGCTCACCAACGGCTGCATCTGCTGCACGCTTTCGGATGACCTGGCCAACCAGCTGCAGGGCATCGCCGATTCGGGCAACTTCGACTACATCATCATCGAGGCATCGGGCATTTGCGAGCCTATCCCCATCGCCTACACCATCTCGAGCTTCTGCGACGAGGCCAAGGTGGGCGGCGAGCCCAAGCTCGCGCTCGACAACATCGTGGCCGTGGTCGACTGCGCCCGCATGTACGACGAGTTCAACGGCGGTCGCGACCTGCTGGCCGAGGATATCGACGAGGACGACATCGAAAGCCTGCTCATCCAGCAGATCGAATTCTGCTCCACGCTGATCCTCAACAAGACCGATACCGTGACGCCCGAGCAGATCGCCGAGCTCAAGGCCATCGTGCGCAGCCTGCAGAAGGACGCCGTGATTGTCGAGGCCCAAAACGGCGAGGTCCCCATGGAGGAGCTGCTCGACACCGACCGCTTCGACTTTATGCGCGCCTACAACTCCGCCGCCTGGATCGAGGCCATGGAGCATCCCGAGGAGCACGACGACCCCGAGGTGCTCGAGTACGACATCGAGACCTTTGTGTACTCGCGCCGCAAGCCGTTTGACCTGCAGAAGTTCACCAATTTTGTTGAGCAGGAGTGGCCCGACGAGGTCATCCGCGTCAAGGGTCCGCTGTGGCAGACCGGCGATCCGGACATGTGCTACATGTTTGAGCAGGCCGGCCACCAGATGCGCCTGATGGAGAACGGCCTGTTTGTCGATTCGGCGCCCGAGGGCGAGAAGCAGAAGATCATCGACGAGAACCCCGAGATCATGCAGATTTGGGACGACGAGACGGGCGACCGCATGACGAGCCTGTGCATCATCGGCCGTCACATGGACAAGGACGCGCTCATCGCCTCCCTCGATGCCTGCCTGACCGACTGGCACCGCGCCTAGGTTTATCGAGGCGGAAATGTCCGCCCGTTACGTAACCGCCAAACCACCACGAAGGTGCTCTTCGTGGTGGTTTTTCGTTCTGAGCCAAGGAGATTCATGTTCAACATTGTGCTGTATGCGCCCGAGATTCCGGCCAATACGGGCAATATCGGCCGTACCTGCGTGGTCACCGGCGCCCGCCTGCATTTGGTGGAGCCGCTGGGCTTTTCGCTCGACGACAAGACGGTACGTCGCGCCGGCCTGGGCTACTGGCAAAACTTGGACGTGACGACCTATGCCGGCTGGGAGGATTTCCTTGCGCGCAACGACCTCTCCCCCTCCGATGGTCGCCTGCATCTGCTGACCAAAAAGGCACGCCGCACCTATGCGCAAAGCACCTATCGCGACGGCGACTTCTTGGTCTTTGGCAGCGAGAGCTCGGGCATTCCCGAAGAGTTGCTCGCCGCAGCGCCCGAGCGCTGCGAGCGCATCCCGATGCTGCGCGATTGCGACTCGCTCGATAACGCCGAGGCTTGGGAAGCTCACGAGGAATCGCTGGGGCATACCCAGGACAGCCACGAGGCCATCCTTCAGCAGGATATCTGCGGCAACTTCGTCAACCCGGACGACTACCGCATCAGCGCCCTCAACCTCTCCAACAGCGCCGCCATCGTCCTCTACGAAGCCCTGCGCCAGGCAGGCTTTCCGGGAATGTGACAAAGGGACAGTCCCTTTGTCACATTCGGTTATAGGTAGCGGCCGGTGATGCTTGCGGAGCAAACTGCGATGTCGCCCGGAGTGCCGGCGCAGACGATTTGCCCGCCCGCATCGCCACCGCCCGGGCCCATGTCGATCACGTAATCGGCGTTACGGATAAGGTCGAGATCGTGCTCGATTACGATGACCGTGGCACCCTTGGCAACGAGGCCGTCAAACACGTTCAGCAACACCTGAACATCGAGCGGATGCAGACCGATCGTGGGCTCGTCGAATACGAATACGGCATCGTCCTGCACGCGACCCATCTCGCTCGCGAGCTTAAGACGCTGCGCCTCGCCGCCCGAAAGCGCCGGCGTGGGCTCACCGAGCGTGAGATAGCCCAAGCCCAGGTCATGCAAGGTCTGCAAGCGCGCCTGAACCTTCTTGAGTCCCACCGTAGCGTCGAGGGCCTCGTCCACACTCATGTCCATGAGCTGCGGCAACGTAAGCAGACTCCCGTCCTTGCCCTCGCGATGGATACGCGAAGCCGCGTCTGCATAACGCGAGCCGCGACATGCCGGGCAGACGATCTCGACGTCGGGCAAAAACTGCACGTCGAGCGATATCGAGCCCGTGCCGTCACACGTAGGGCAGCGCAAGGCGCCGGTGTTGTAGCTAAAGGCCCCCGCCTTGTAGCCGGCCGCCTTGGCTTCGGGCGTACGGGCGAAGGCGCGACGCAGCTCATCATGGATGTCGGCATAGGTCGCTACCGTCGAGCGCACGTTGGCACCGATGGGCGTGGCGTCAATCAGGTTGGCACGTGCAATGCCCTCGGCATCGATCCAGCGCACGTGGCGCGGCAGGCGCTCGCCGGCTGCCTGCGCCTTAAGTGCCGGGATGAGCGTCTCGAGTACCAACGTCGTCTTGCCTGAACCCGAAACACCCGTAACCGCGACGAGACGGCCGCGCGGGATATCGACTTCGAACGGCTTGACGGTATGGATAGCATCGGTTGCCAGGTGGATATGCCCCTGGTCGAACATTTCCTCGTCAGTCACCTGCGGACGCAAGCGCTTGGGCTCGGCGCGCAAAAACGGCGCGATACGGCTGCCCTGCGATTGCTCGACCTCGTCTACCCTACCAGCGGCGATCACATTGCCGCCGCCCGCTCCGGCAACGGGGCCCATCTCGACCAGATAGTCGGCTTCCGCCAGCACGCGCGTGTCGTGATCGACAACAACCAAGGTGTTGCCGTCATCCACCAAATCGCGCATCACGCCAACCAGACCGTCGACATTTGCCGGATGCAAGCCAATCGAGGGCTCGTCCAGCACATAGAGCACGCCCGTCGATCGGTTGCGCACCACGCGAGCGAGCTGCACGCGCTGGCGTTCACCCGTGGAGAGCGTGGCGCCGGCGCGGTCGAGCGAGAGATAGTCAAGCCCCAGGTCGACCAGACGACGGGCCGCGCTCAAAAACGAATCGCATATATCCGTCGCCATGGGCCGCATCTCGATTGGCAAGGATGCGGGCACCCCGCGCACCCACTCAATCGCCTCGCCTAGCGTCATGGCCGCGGCCTGCGCCAAATTGATACCGCGCACCTGAGGCAGGCGCGCAGCCTCGGAGAGACGCGTGCCGCCGCAATCGCGGCATGGCCCCTCGCGCAAAAAGCGCGCAACGCGTTTTAAACCCTTATCGTCCTTAACCTTGGCGAGCGCATTCTCGACGGTATAGACGGCGTTGTAATAGGTAAAGTCGAGCGGCGTAGCGCCCTCGCCGTTCTTGGGAACGTAAAGAATGTGCTTCTTAACCGCCGGGCCATGGAACACGATGTCGCGCTCTTGAGGTGTGAGCTGGTTAAACGGCACGTCGGTGCGCACGCCCATCTCGCCAGCCACCTGTTTCATCAGATCCCACATGAGCGTGCCCCAGGGAAGCACCGCGCCTTCGTTGATGGTCTTTGACTCATCGGGCACCAGGCTCGCCTCGTCCACCTCGCGCATGACACCGGTGCCGCCACAGGTGGGGCATGCACCGCCGCTGTTAAAGGCAAGGTCCTCGGCGCTCGGAGCGTAGAACTCGCGGCCGCATGCGGAGCACGTGAGCGACAGGCCAGCCGCTACGTTAAGGCTCGGCTCCACGCGCGCCCCGCAGTGTGGGCACACGTGATGGGCACAGCGGCTAAAGAGCAGGCGCAGGCTATTGTTGAGCTCGGTCATGGTGCCAAAGGTAGAACGCACGCCCGGCACGCTGGGGCGCTGATGCAATGCGAGCGCCGCCGGCACGTGCAGCACCTCGTCCACCTGGGCGTGTTCGGCCTGCGTTAGGCGACGTCGAGTATAGGTGCTGAGTGCCTCCAGGTAACGGCGCGAGCCCTCGGCATAGAGGACGCCCAACGCCAGCGAACTCTTGCCCGAGCCCGACACGCCGGCAATACCCACAAGCTTTCCCAGCGGAATATCGATATCGATGTCCTTAAGGTTATGGACACGCGCTCCGCGCACTTCGATAGCCTGCGGGCTCATCTTCTGTTCCGTCACCTTTATCACCCTACTCATGCCATATAACTCGATCGCGAACGTACGCGCCCAGCATGGGCACGGTAAACCAGACGAGGCCGTATCCGGCAGCCTCGATGACGCGCTCGCGAATCAGGCTTGCGCGATATTTACTCGCCCAGCTCTGGGTACGATCACAACGCTCAATGATATCCGCCATGCGCGTCGGTTTGTTCTCGTCAACCGCCATAGCCTCGATAAAAAGGCGCTGTGGACTGCGCAGCCCGTAATACAGGGGCGCGTCAACCGCTTCGTAGAACTCGGAGACGGCATCCGCATGGCCATCCTCGACATCGCGCCTTTCGATGACCTGCGAGCCGCGTCGAACAGCAGACCGCCACATGTAATAGCCCACCAGCTGAACCATATATGGATGCCCCATGCTCTTGTGTGCCGCAAGGTCCGCCGTCTCCGCGTCAACGTAAAGACCAGCGTCTTTGACCGTCTGGATATACGAATCGCGTACCTTGGGCAAAGAGATCGCCCCCAACGTACGCTGCTGGGCACGCCGCAAAAACGTCACGCTCGGCTCTTCGAGCAGATCGTCAACCATACTGGGTAAGCCGGCGAACACCAGCGCAAGACCGCGCTGGTCGCTATCGGACAAGCCCGTGGCATCCTGGTCTCCGAGCACCTGCTGATAGAGAACGGCAAGAGCCGCCAGTTCCTCGATAGACGCAGATTGCGCCTCGTCAATCGCAAACAGTATGCCCTTGCCTGGACCGAGCTTCTTGAGGCGCTCGTTGACCAGCCCGCGCAACGTTTCGCCCTTTGCTCGCGCCGCCTCGACTGACATCCGGCCAAACGACGGACCGAACTCCATTGACGTCACAACGGGTTTATTCGAGCGAAGCGCGTCGGCCAATCGGTCGCATAAGCCGAGCGAAGCGGAATCGGAGACAACCGCCCATCCGCGCTCATTGGCTAGACGTTGCAGCTCCCGCAGGAGAACCGTCTTGCCACAGCCGCGGTTTCCCGTAATGAGCATGAGCCTACCCGGCGCTCCGGCGCCGTTATCGAGCCCTTCCTCGAAATCTTCGATGACCGACTCGCGGCCGATGAGTATCGGAGGCCGCTTGCCGGCCGTGGGCTTAAAGGGATTTGGATTCATGTCGGCCTCCTCGGATTGGCAAACCCTGGTAATAGTTATACCAACTTGTACCGAGTTATACCAATAGCATGTGACAAAGGAACTGTCCCTTTGTCACATGTGGCCGAAAAACTCGGCGTCTGCTGCTCGCCAGGGGCGGAAGGTGGCGGGATCGATCTTTACGTGCGCCGCGGCGGGCACGTCGCACCATTTGACCGTGTAACCGGCGCCGTGAGAGCAAAAGACCGAGTCGGGCGTGTTGGGCAGATCGGCCTCGGGCTCATAGGCGGCCGTCTCGATGACGC
>CABRWN010000127.1 GCA_902474645.1 uncultured Collinsella sp. | reverse complement strand
GTCGATGCCCCAGACCGTGCCCTCGACAAACGTGATGTGCTCGTACAGGGCGATGAGCTCGCCGAGTGCGAACGGGGTCAACGTGTCGCCGAAGATCGAGGTCGTCGGACGGTTGCCCTCAAAGCAGCGGGCCGGGACGATCTGCTCGGGCGTGCCCTCGGCGCGCACCTCATCGGCCGTCTTACCAAAGGCGAGCGCCTTGGTCTGGGCCAGGAAGTTGCCCAGGAACAGCTCGTGGACATCCTGGCCGCTGTCGGTTGCGGGGTTGGCAGTGTTGGCGAAAGCGATAAAGTCGGCCGGGACCACCACGGTGCCCTGGTGCAGCAGCTGGTAGAAGGCATGCTGGCCGTTGGTGCCGGGCTCGCCCCAGAAGATCTCACCGGTGTCGGAGGTCACGGCGCTGCCGTCCCAACGGACATGCTTGCCGTTGGACTCCATGGTGAGCTGCTGCAGGTAGGCCGGGAAGCGGTGCAGGTACTGGCAGTACGGCAGCACGGCGTGGCTCTTGGAACCGAAGAAGTTGACGTACCAGACGTTGAGCAGGCCCATCAGCGCGACGGCGTTGTTCTCGAGCGGGGTGTTGCAGAAGTACTCGTCGATGGCGTGGAAGCCCTCGAGGAACTGCTGGAAGCGCTCGGGGCCGAGCACGACGATCAGCGACAGGCCCACGGCGGAGTCAACGGAATAGCGGCCGCCAACCCAGTTCCAGAAACCGAAGGCGTTGGCGGGGTCGATACCGAAGGCCTCGACCTTCTCGAGTGCGGTGGAGACGGCGACGAAGTGCTTTGCCACGGCCTCGGCGTTCTGCTCATCGGAGCCGTCGATGGCGCCCTGAGCCTTGAGTTGCTCGAGCATCCAGGTCTTGACCTCGCGGGCGTTGGTGAGGGTCTCGAGCGTGGTGAAGGTCTTGGAGACGATGATCACGAGCGTGGTCTCGGGATCCAAGCCCTTGAGTTTCTCGGCCTGGTCGTTGGGGTCGATGTTGGAGATGTAGCGGCAGTCGATACCGGCGTCGGCATAGGGACGCAGAGCCTCGTAAGCCATGACCGGGCCCAAATCGGAGCCGCCGATGCCGATGGACACCAGGTGCTCGATCTTCTTACCGGTTACGCCCTTCCACTCACCGGAGCGCACGCGCTCGGCGAAGGCATACATGCGATCGAGGACCTCGTGCACGTCGGCGACGACGTCCTGGCCGTCGACGATGAGCTGGCCCTTCTCGCTTGCCGGGCGACGAAGCGCGGTGTGCAGGACGGCGCGGTCCTCGGTGGTGTTAATGTGCTCGCCGGAGAACATGGCGTCGCGGCGCTCCTCGAGCTTCACCTCGCGGGCAAGATCGCACAGCAGCTTGACGGTCTCATCGGTCACCAGGTTCTTCGACAGATCGAAGTGCAGGTCACCGGCGTCAAAGCTCAGCTTGTTCACGCGCTCGGCATCGGCGGCGAACCAAACCTTGAGGTCGATACCATCGGCCTCGAGCTTCTCCTGATGAGCCTCGAGTGCCTTCCAAGCGGCAGTCGACGTAGCATCGATAGGTGCGGCAACAGTTGCCATAGAGTCCTCCTCAGCATACGGGCGCACGCCTCCATGCACCCGGACATTCAGATGGCACTATTCTAGCGCAGGTCAAGACTACAATCAGCGAGCGTTGCCAATCGGCCCCCAAACGGCAACCGACCAAAAAGGGACAGGCTTATTTTGGCAGGTCAAACGCTTTACCAACCAAAAATAATCCGTCCCTTTATGGCACATATTAGGCCGCGGCGCAGACGCTACCGAGCAACTCACGCAGAGGAGACCCGATGCCCTTCAGAAGTTCGGGCGCGATAATGGCAAAAACGGGAACCTCGCCGGCTCCCACGACGGCAGGCACCTTGCCCTCCGAGACAATACATCCATAAGGCACAAAGCCGTCTTCGCCGGCATCGAGCGCCGCCATGCGACGCGCGAGCTCGCGCGCAAAGCCAGCAGTATCGGCATCGCCAATCGCCAGGACAAAGTCCACGCCTTCGTCGGTCGCCAGGGCCACGGCTTCGTCGATCAGCTCGTCTCCCCCGTCGCCCTCAAACGAGCCGCAGCGGAAAAGCACACGCTCGAGTAGGGCTCGATCAAGCGAGCCAAGTGCCACCGAGACAAGCTTATCGCGCGTATGCTTGTCACCGCCCAGCACAACCAGCGCCTTGGTGCCTCCGTAGTGAGCGACCAATCGTCCGCACCAGCGAGCCACGTCTCCATCCGCAACAAGGCGCGTCGGCATACCAAACCCATAATTGACCATCTTTTCCACAACCCTTCCGTGCGTATAGGCGGTATCAATCGTTAGGCCCATGCTACGAAGCGAGGTTTTCCGAGCTGTTTCGCACTCTTTAGAGCTGCGTTAAAACCCAATCCAACCACACGACCATACCTACCAAAACAAACCAATCCCTTTTTGACAGGTTTTGACGATGTCCGGACGAGCGGGTATTATCGAACAGGTATTCGATAAGAACATGTGTTTGATGAAAGGACACGGATGGCGCACGAGCAGCACACCTATATCTGCATCGACCTCAAGACGTTTTATGCCAGCGTCGAGTGCGTCGACCGTGGGCTCGATCCGCTCACCACCAACCTGGTCGTTGCCGACGAATCGCGCGGGCGCACGACCATCTGCCTCGCCATCACACAGGCCATGAAGGACCTCGGGATACACAATCGCTGCCGTCTGTTCGAAATTCCCGATGGCATCGACTACATCACGGCCGTACCGCGCATGCAGCATTACATGGAGGTGTCGGCGAAAATCTACGGTATCTACCTGGAATACGTCAGTCCGCAAGACGTTCACGTCTACTCCATCGATGAGTGCTTTATCGACGTGACGCCCTATCTGGACCTCTATCACACCGATGCGGAAGGGTTCTCCTGCACGCTGCGCGACGAGGTCTTGGGGCGCACGGGCATCACGGCAACGGTCGGAATCGGCCCCAACCTATTCCAGGCCAAGGTGGCACTCGACATCACCGCCAAGCACGTACCCAGCCGCATCGGCATACTCGACGACGAGGCCTTTCGCAAGGAGATCTGGCCCCATCGTCCCATCACCGATATCTGGGGCATCGGTCCCGGCGTGGCAGCCCGCCTCGAGAAATACGGCGTCTACGATCTGATGGGCGTCGCGGCGCTCGACGAAAACCTGCTTTACGACGAGCTCGGCGTCAATGCCGAATATCTCATCGACCATGCCTTCGGGCGCGAGCCGACAACCATCGCCGACGTCCAAGCCTATCGCCCGCAAGCAACTTCGACCACCACAGGACAGGTGCTCTCGAAGGGTTATGCCTACGAACAGGCCTATACCGTCTTGCGCGAGATGGTCGATGCCGCCGTGCTGGATTTGATCGACAAGCACGTGGTGTGCGACAGCATCTCGCTCTTTGTGGGCTATGCAAGCGAGCGCGCCGACATCCGCAGGCTTGATGCCAGCGGCACTGCACAATATGTGGACGGATGCGGACACCTGCGCTCGAGTACGTCGAGCATCGAACCCACCGCAACCGCCGGCCCCGAGCTCGCGCCCCGTGCGCCCAAGCCCGTCCAGCGCGATGACGAACGGCGTCGTCTGGTACGTGAGGCGCAGGCAATCGATGGCATCTTTGTGGGAGAGCATGGCGGCAAACCGCGCGGTGGCTATGCCGCACTCTTTGCGCACTCCAACGCCTCGCGAAAGCTGCCCGAGCGTACCAATTCGTTCAAGAAGATCATGGGCTATTTCGATGAGCTCTGGGCGCAGACTGTCGATCCCAAACGACCGGTCAAGCGCATCAATCTGGGATTTGGCAACCTCATGCCCGAGGAATTTGCCACCATCGATCTGTTCAGCGATATCGAGGCCGATGAGCGCGAGCGCGACCTGGCACGCGCCGTGCTGGCCGTGAAAGGCAAATACGGCAAGAACGCGCTGGTTAAGGGGCTGAGCTTTACCGCCGGCGCCACCGCGCGCGAACGCAACGATCAGGTAGGAGGACATCGTGCCTAAGTCCCAACAACAGCCGATGCGGCCACCGACACCTTTTGAACGCCTAGCGGACCCCGAGGGAAGGCGTCGCTCCGCCGACCCAAAGCTCACCGCCAACGGCACCGTCCGTGCCGGCCGTGCCGCGCAGTTTATGCCCTTTGCCGCCCTCACGGGATACTACGAGCTCGTGCGTAAACAAGAGATCACCGCCGAGCCAAAATGCGAACTCACAGAAGAAAAAGCCCTCGAACTTTCGAAAAAGCTCGAGGGCCTCAAGCGCGGCGACTTGGTTCGTGTCACCTATTACGATACATACGGCTATCGCAGCCGCACCGGCATCCTCGACGAGGCGCTCCCTGCTTTCAAACTCCTCAAGCTCAAAGATATCGCCATCGACTTCGACGACATCCAGGACATCGAGCTACGCGGACGAGCCTAGACAAGGACGCGCATCCAAGGCAAGGCCTACAGCGTCATGACGTAGTAACCCGCATCTCTCACGGCAGCCTCAAGGACACCGCGATCGATCGGCCGCTTGGAGCGCACGCGCGCTGTGTGGTCCGCATACGTCACCGTTGCCCACACGCCATCCAGCGCATTGAGGGCATTGGCTACGTTCTGAGCGCAGCCGTCACAGCTCATGCTGCCGATGAGCAGCTCATCGCTATAGGGATAGTGCGATGCATCGGTATCCACCACAACAACCTTTTTGGCCTTCTTACCGCTCGCGCCATCGCTGCAGCAGCTCTTTCCGTGTGTCGAAGCGACAATGCGACGCAGTCCAAAAAACATGCCGACGGCAATGACGGCCAACACGATGAGATTCGCAGGGTTGAGCAAGTCGCTCATGCGTTCCCCTTTCAAGTAGCACTATCTAGATACCCCCATGGGGTGTCCCCATCTTAACCCAAAATCGTGTCCGTTCGGTCAATTAGTTTCCCTCTTCAAACTTTTTTGTTGACCATGGCTTACTTTCGTGTATAAGTTTTCCTAGGCTAACAACTGAGGACCCGAAAGGGGCATCGTGACTCGAACCATTGACATCCCAACATACCAAACGGCTGTCGTGCGCAACTGCTCCCCTACGCTCGCAGGTATCAAGCCGGCTTCGCTCTTTACCTATCCCGGCGTTTACGCCAACCAAAACGGAAAACCCAGCGCCACCCATATCGAAGAGCGACGCTCTCGCCTGCTCGCCGTCATAGCCCAATGCAACTGCGAGCTCCAGCCACTCGGGATCCATATGAGCGTTTTGGTCTGGCGCCCCTGCGGAGCGCTCATCTATGTGTACCGCCCTGCGGACCTCATGCGATACCTCTCCGACCCCCGCGCCACGACGGCGCTTGCCGCCGAAGGTTACGATGTCCACAACCTGCCCGCGTCCCTGGTGCATCTCGCCGCGCGCATCACACTGGCAAGCAGCAATGCCGCAGAAAGCGCCTATGACGGCAGCGTCTGCGCGCTCGCGCGAAATAGGCACTGCGATACGGGGTGCATGTGCGAGTTCCCCCACGAAATTGGCTATTTTTTGGGCTATCCCTACGAAGATGTCCATCAGTTTATCGTCCAGCACGGCGAAAACTATAAGGTCTTTGGCGCGTGGAAGGTATACACAAACGTTGAGCAGGCGCTCACGACCTTCGATTCCTATCGCGCATGCACGCAATACCTTACCTACATCTATCAACAGGGCTGCACTCTGGGACAACTTGTCCAGGCAACCCGATAGAGCATACAAAACGCGGCCGCACGCCGCACAACCGAAAGGAAGACATATGAGCAAGATCGCAGTCGTCTACTGGAGCGGTACAGGCAACACCGAGGCCATGGCAAACTTCGTTGCCGAGGGCGCAACCGGTGCCGGCGCCGAGGCAGAGGTCATCTCCTGCGCCGACTTCTCTGCCGACAAGGCCACCGACTATGGTGCCTTCGCCTTCGGCTGCCCCGCCATGGGCTCCGAGGAACTCGAGTACGATGAGTTCCAGCCGATGTGGGACGAGGTCAAGGAGACTCTCGGCGACAAGAAGGTCGTCCTCTTTGGCTCCTATTCGTGGGCCGAGGGCGAGTGGATGGACAACTGGAAGGCCGACGCCGACGAGGCGGGTGTTAACGTCGTCGATTCCGTCATTTGCTACGATGCGCCCGACGATGAGGGCGAGGCGGCCTGCCGCGCCCTTGGAGCCGAGCTCGCCTAGCGGCAATGAGCTCCGCCCGTAACGCGCTCTGCACCAAAACACATTCGCGTCCCAATCAGAACCACCCTTAAAAAGGGTGGTTTGCTCTTAGGGTATAACCCACGGGCC
>CABRWN010000126.1 GCA_902474645.1 uncultured Collinsella sp. | reverse complement strand
GCGGCGCAGGTGGTTGGCTCGTTCGGGCAACGCTCGCTCTACAATAAAACGTATTTATGTCGACTTTGACCGCGGGAGGACCCGATGGATAACCTTGCCAAACCCACGAACCGAGCGCTGTTTTTGGTCAGCGTTGCCGTGACCGGTGCACTCGCGGGTGCCGCAGTCTGGCTGTTCTTTTTTGCGATGGAGCACGGTATCGACTATCTATGGACCGAGATTCCGCACGCGCTGGGCGTCGCTTCGCCCGAGCTTGCCAGCGGCCCGTTTGGCTTTCTGCCGTACCCGTTTTTTGTCTGCCTGCTGGGCGGCCTGTTAATCGGTCTGTACGAAAAGATGACAGGCACCAAGACCGATGACCTCAACCAGGTGATGGCTAAGGTTAAGCAAGACGGGCGCTACCCGTACGACAACCTGGGCAAGCTTTCGCTCGCGGCATTGCTGCCGCTGCTGTTTGGCGGAAGCATTGGACCGGAGGCCGGCCTGACCGGCGTTATCGCCGGTCTGTGCAGCTGGGTCGGCGACCGCATGCGTCGCTTTGGCGCCGAGTTTAGGGAGCTCACGTTGCTGGGCACCCAGGCTGCCCTGACGGCGCTCTTTACCGCGCCCGTCTTTGGCTTTGTGGCGCCGCTTGCCGGTAGCACCGACGGCCAGGGTGAAGACGCCGACGATGAGTCCGCGTCCGGCGAGATCACCATCAAGCTGCCCAAGGCGCAAAAGACGGTGGTCTACGGTATTGCGATTGCCGGCGGTCTGGGCACCTACCTGCTGCTTGGACAGCTTGTGGGCGGCGGCATGGGCATGCCCAGGTTCGAGTCCGCCGAGGTGGGCAACCTAGAGCTTACCTGGCTCGTCCCTCTGTCGTTGATCGGCACCGTCTGCGGCTGGCTGTACTTTGTCTCTGAGCATGCAAGCGAGGCACTGTCCCATGCAATAGGGGAGCGTCCTGTCGTCAAGGCCATGCTGGCCGGTCTGGCACTCGCCATCTGTGGCACGGTCCTGCCCTATACCATGTTTGCCGGCGAGACCCAGGCCGACGTGCTCATGGAAACCTATCTGACCATTCCCGCTGGCGTGCTTATCGCGACCGGTCTTGTTAAGGCCATGCTGACGCCCGCCCTCATCAACCTTGGTTGGCGCGGCGGTCACTTCTTCCCGGTTATCTTCTCGGGCGTAAGCCTGGGCTATGGCCTTGCCATCCTCACCGGCGCAGATCCGGTCTTTTGCGTCGCCGTCTGCACGGCATCGACGATGGGTGCGGTTATGCGTCAGCCGGTCATGGTCGTGGGCCTGTTGCTCATGTGCTTCCCACTCAAGGGTATCGTCTGCATGATCATCGCGGCCGTCATCGCCGCCGGCATTCCACTGCCCAAGCCGCTGCGCAAGTAGTACAGTGGCGCACGCCGGGGACATGCCCTTTGCCACGGATTTGCGGGGAGGGGCGGCGATCGCGTCCTTCGCGGATTGAGACTCGTGTGGCTACAGATCGCGTACTCGATAAACCTTGGTGCTGACGGTGCAGCTGATTGCGCATAGTGCGAGCGCCAGTACGGCAATTCCTGCACACAGACAGCCAAGGACGGCAGGATCGGGATTCGCCCCGGCAATCGACATAAGCCAGTTGCTGATGGGGTTGGAGGAGCTCAGCGCTGCCATGGTAAGGCATCCGAGTAGGGCAAACAGGCCAACGGATAGGCGCAGTGCCTCCATGTGTCCAAATCGGAAGAACAGCGGCTGTGCCAAGAACACCATCATGAGGGAGATGAGCATCGATGCTGCCGAGGCAATTGCGATCTCAAAGATGGTTTGTCCTGTCGAGGCCACGCCCGCGCTGTTGAAGAACGGAAGGGCGATGATGTTCAAAAGCACGGCGGCGCATGCCATGACGGCCGAGAAAGCAATAATGCACAGGTAGCGTGCGCAGATGATGTCTTTGCGCGAGAACGGCAGCGTTGCCCGATAGCGCTCCCAGCCGTTTTGGTTATCGTAGCCTGCCAGCGAGTTCATGATTATGATGGGCGACATGGCACTGACGGCGCAGGCACCGGCGCTCATACCGGAATCGCCATCCGACGCGTTGGCGAGCGTCAACACGACGAAGATGAACAGGCCGACACCCGCGATGCTCGGGATGAGCGTGCGAACGATGGCGAGCTCGGACATAAAGGCGCGTTTCATTTCGAAGCCCCTTTCAGCATGAGGCGCAGATAGTCATCAATGGTTGCCCGATCGCAGGGAATCTCGGGGAAGGCCTCGAGTGTTTCGCGACGGTTGGGCACGAGCACGTCTACGCTATAGGCGTGGTGGACGGCACGGGCGCCTTCGACGCAAGCCATAAGCTCGGCGGCCTGTGCTTGGGTGCAGTGGGCGATGCCGGCGCGGTCGGTAATGTCCTCGCGCGGCAGGTCAAAAATAATCGAGCCATTATCGATGCAGATGACGCGATCAGCGGTGCGATCGAGGTCGGACGTAATGTGGCTCGAGAGTAACACGCTGTGCTGGCCGTCGGCGACAAAGGCAAGCAGCTCGTCGAGCAGTTCCTCGCGTGCCATGGGATCGAGGCCCGCGGTGGCTTCGTCCAAAACGAGCAGCTTGGCATTGTGGCTGAGTGCACAGGCAAGCTGCAGCTTCATGCCCATGCCGCGGGAGAGGTCCTTGACCTTTGTCTTGGGATCGAGGCCAAATCGGTTGATGAATCCGGCGAACGTTTCGCGGTCCCACGTGGGGTACGCCGGGCCTACGAGCGACTCGATCTGGCCCACCTTGAGCGTGGAGGGGAAGGGGCACGTGTCCAGGACAAGACCGACGCGGGAGCGTAGATGGCGCTGCGTTTCATCGGGCGCGTCGGCGCCACAGCGCTGCCCAAACAGGTGCACTTCGCCGGCATCGAGCTTTACAAGCCCGAGAGCAGCTCGAATCGTCGTTGTTTTGCCGGCACCGTTGGCACCAACAAAGCCGACAATCTGGCCAGGCTCCACGGCAAGCGTGACATCACGCAGCGAAAAACGGTCGTTCACACGGCGCGATGCACCTTTAAGTTCTAGCAAGTTTTTCATGGTATAGCCTTTCTTGCAGATGGCTACTGCATGGTTTCGGGGGCTACCAGGTCGAGCATCTCGTGCAGTTTGTCGCGCGTGACACCCAGGGTTTCGGCTTGGCTTGCCGCTTTCGCAAGCAGATCTTCGATATGGCAGAGCTGGTTTTCGCGCAAGAGCTCTTGGTTGCCCTCGGCGACAAAACAGCCCTTGCCCTGCACGGTGCAGATAAACCCGAGCTGCTCCAGGTCGGCGTAGGCGCGCTTGGTGGTGATGACGCTCACACCCAGGTCGCTCGCGAGTGCACGGATGCTGGGGAGTTTGGCTCCTGCAGCGAGTGCGCCCGAAAGGATCTGAGCTTTGACCTGCGAGGCTATTTGCTCGTAGATGGGCTTATCGCTCGAATTGGATAGGATGATGTCCACAGCGGCTCCTTAGCTGATGGGCTACACGTGTATATAACCGGTAAGCACAGTATATATACACTATGCACAGTTATGCAAGAGGCAAATACGGATTGGGCCGGCTACCCAGGCCCCAACTGATGAATTTGTCCTGATAGGCGCCCTAGAGCGAGATTTCGCGGCTACAATAGTGCGGTTACAACGACGTAATGCACTCAATGCAAGAAAGGATCCGCATGGCAAGCCTGTCGGATGAAATCTCGTCGCGCCGCACATTCGCGATCATCAGCCACCCGGACGCCGGTAAGACCACGCTTACCGAGAAGCTGCTGCTCTATACCGGTAGTATCCAGACCGCCGGCTCGGTCAAGGGCAAGAGCTCGGCCAAGCATGCCGTCTCGGACTGGATGGACATCGAGAAGGAGCGCGGTATTTCCGTTACCTCCTCGGTGCTGCAGTTCACCTACAACGGCGCCTGCGTCAACATCCTCGATACCCCCGGCCACCAGGACTTCTCGGAGGATACCTACCGTACCCTTATGGCCGCCGACGCCGCGGTCATGGTCATCGACGGCGCCAAGGGCGTCGAGGCCCAGACCAAAAAGCTCTTTAAGGTCTGTACGCTGCGCCACATCCCCATCTTTACCTTTGTGAACAAGCTCGACCACGAGGCTCGCGATCCGTTTGAGCTCATGGAAGAGATCGAGAACGTCCTGGGTATCAATACGTATCCCATGAACTGGCCGATCGGCAGCGGCCGCAACTTCCGCGGTGTGTTCGATCGTCAGACCCGTCGCGTCATTGCCTTTGAGGGCGACGGTCACGCCAACGCCACCAAGAAGGTCGCCGAGGTCGAGGCCGAGCTGGGCGATCCTTCCATGGACGAGCTTATTGGCGAGGAAAACCACAAGAACCTGATGGACGACATCGAGCTGCTCGATGGTGCCGGCGACGAGCTCGACTTGGATGCTGTGGCCTGCGGCAAGCTGAGCCCGGCGTTCTTTGGCTCGGCGCTTACCAACTTTGGCGTGGAGCCCTTCCTCAAGGAGTTCCTGCGTCTGGCCCCGACGCCGCGCGCCTATACCGATACGCTCACCAGCGAGCCGGTCGATCCCTGCCGTGACGACTTTAGCGGCTTTGTGTTTAAGATCCAGGCCAACATGGACAAGAACCACCGCGACCGCATCGCCTTTGTGCGCATTTGCTCGGGCAAGTTCGAGCGCGGCATGGACGCCTTCCACGTGCAGGGCAACCGCAAGCTTAAGCTTGCTACGGGCACCTCGATGATGGCCGATGACCGCGCGATTGTTGATGAGGCGTACGCGGGCGATATCGTGGGCCTGTTCGATCCGGGTATCTTTAGCATCGGCGACACTGTGTGCTCCGGCAAGCGCCACGTGCAGTATCCGCAGATCCCGACGTTTGCCCCCGAGATGTTCGCTCGTATTACGCAGGTCGACACGCTCAAGCGCAAGCAGTTCGTCAAGGGTATGGAGGAGCTTGCCCAGGAGGGCGCCATCCAGATCTTCCGCGAGCTGGGTGCCGGCATGGAGAGCGTAATCGTGGGCGTGGTCGGCGTGCTGCAGTTTGAAGTACTCGAGCGCCGCCTCAAGGCCGAGTACCGTGTCGAGGTTCGTCGCCAGCCGCTGCCCTATACGGACATCCGCTGGATCCAGAACGACCCCGACACTATCGATATCCCGGGCCTTTCGCTCACGCGTGACACGCTGCGCGTCGAGGATATGCGCGGCGGTAAGCTGCTGCTGTTTACGAGCCCGTGGAACGTGGATTGGGCAACCGACCACAACCCCGACCTTATCCTGTCGGAGTTTGGCAACGTAGCGTTTTAACGCATCGGTGCGGTGGCCCTGTGGGGCTGCCGCGCCGCTTGCTTGCCTGATGCCGTGTGAGCGGCTATCATACCCACCGTCGTCTCAAGACCGGGGCGTCCGAGCAGTTCGGGTCCGATATCCTGCTCGTTAAACCTAAAACCAAAGGAGTACATAATGATCAAGAAGGTCATGGAGGACTATAAGGTCCTGTTGCGGAGCATTCCCGCGGCAACGGTTTCGCTGTTTTTCGTGAGCGTCATCATGATGAACCTGCTGGCCAACAAAGAGCTCATCAGCCTGCCGTATCTGGCACTCGACTGCGGCTTTGTGGTGAGCTGGGTCTCGTTTTTGTGCCAGGACATGATCTGCAAGCGCTTTGGCGCCAAGGCATCCATTAAAATCTCTATCCTCGCACTGGCGGTCAACCTCGCCGTGAGCCTGTGCTTTTGGGCATGTTCGCTCACGCCCGGCATGTGGGGCGCCTACTACGACACGGGCATGATCGAGGTCAACACCGCCCTTAACGCCACCATCGGCGGCACCTGGTACGTGGTGCTGGGCTCTTCGCTGGCAATGCTCGTTTCTGCCGTGGTTAACTCCACGCTCAACCAGTCGCTCGGCCGTATGCTCAAAAAGAATAACTTTGCGAGCTTTGCCTTCCGTTCCTATGTGTCCACGGGTGTTGGCCAGTTTATCGACAACCTGGTCTTCGCCATTGTGGTGAGCCACACCTTCTTTGGATGGACCTGGGTGCAGGTCCTTATGTGCTCGCTGACTGGCGCTGTCGCCGAGCTGCTGTGCGAGGTCTTCCTGAGCCCCGTGGGCTACAAGGTCGTGCGCGGCTGGGAGCGCGAAAATGTGGGCTCCGAGTACCTCGAGCGCCACGCAACCGCCTAAGGAGCAAGTATGCGGGTTTTGATCACGGGCGCTTCGGGCGGTATCGGAGCCGCGTGCGTGCAGCGCTTTTTGGACGAGGGCCACGAGGTCGTGGGCTTTGATCTTTTGCCGGCGGCGATCGAGCACGAGCGCTACCGCCATCTGAT
>CABRWN010000125.1 GCA_902474645.1 uncultured Collinsella sp. | reverse complement strand
CTTCCCGCCGAGGGAGGCGGGGCCCTTTCGCTCCGGGAAGTGGAAGACGCGCTCTTACGGGAGTTCGCGCGCTAGGCGCTCGCCGCGCCTGCGCGCCCTCCCGCCCGCGAGGAGGAGCGCCTCGAGTAAGCTCGAGCCGTACAAGACCGTCATCCGCCATTAGCTCGAGGACGACGCCCGGAACTGGCGCAAGCAGCCCTTCAATAAGTTGCGGTGAAATAGTGTCTGTTTTTGCTGCTAGATAGCATATTCGGTTCCTAATTCACCGCAACTTGTTGGTGGTGGCTTACTGGTAGCGTAGGCACTCCACAGGGTCGAGCTTTGCTGCGCGGCGAGCGGGGTAGAAGCCAAAGATTACGCCGATGCCGACCGATACGGCAAACGCGATCAACACTGTCGTAATGGAGAAGCTTGGCGTGATCGTCCCGGTGGCTCCAAACTCGCTCATGATGCCCGAGCTTGCGGCAAAGAACGTGAGTCCCCATGCCAGCAGATAGCCAATCAGGACACCCAACAGTCCGCCGGTGACGCACAGCGCCGAGGACTCGGCCAAAAACTGCGCGGTGATATCGCGACGACTGGCGCCCAGAGCGCGGCGGATGCCGATCTCGCGAATGCGCTCCGTTACGTTGGTGAGCATCATATTCATAATGCCGATACCGCCGACAAGCAGCGAGATGCTGGCGACAGCACCCATGATGAGCGAGAACGCGCTCATAAAGGAGTTGAGTGCATCGATAGCGCTTTTCATGGAGGTCGCCGATACACTGTCGTACTCATCCTCCTCCTCGATGCCCTTCATCGCGCGCACCTTGGACTCGATGGCCTTACAAAGCTCATCCATGTCCGTGCCCTCGGCGGCAAGTGCCGTCACGCTGGGGAATGAAGGATTCTCGTCGCCAAACAGCCCGGCGATGGTTTCGCGTGGCATATACAGCGTGAGCGAGCCCATGGAGTCGCTGCCGCTATCAATCACGCCTACAATCTGCACCTCGCCGTTGGACACCTTGATGGTTTTCCCCAGCGCATCCTGTTCGTTGCCGTAAAGCTGATCGGCGCCGCCGCGGCTGATGAGCGCCACGCGCGAGCCTGATTGAGACTCGGCCTGGGAATAGGTGCGCCCCGCAACGAGCTTGCTGGCCCCCACGGCGTCGAGCATGTCGCTGTCGACGCCCTGCGCCATGACGGTATAGCTTTTATCGCCGGTCTTGTACTCGGTATACGCGCTGTCGACAATGCCGATTTGCTCAATCTGCGGCACCAGTTTTTGAAGCTTCTGGACGTCAGAATCAGAGAGTTCTTGGGACGAATAGATCTGAACCATGCGTGCCGCATTGAGGCCTAGGCTGTTTACCAAGCTGTTTTGGATGCCGCCGATGAGCGAAGTCATGGCAATGACCGAGGCAATGCCGATGACAATGCCCAGGATGGTGAGCAGGCTGCGCCCCTTGTTGGCCTCGAGCGAGTGAAGGGCTTCCTGGATGAGATCACGGGCGCTCATGCCATCACTCCTTTCGGCGGGTTGGCGGAGGCGGAAATCATGGGCAGGCTATCTACGGCGCTGCGCAGGGTCCGCGGTGCATGTGGAATATACGCGCCGTCGTGAATGTGACCGTCGCGGATGGTCACGGCACGGTCGGCCTCGGCGGCGATGCCGGGGTCGTGTGTGATAAGCACGATGGTTTTGCCGCGCTCCTGAAGTCTATGGAAGGTCTCCATCACAAGCGCTCCGGTCGCGGAGTCCAAGTTTCCCGTCGGCTCATCGGCCAGGATGATGGGCGGATCGTTGACGAGGGCGCGTGCGATAGCGACACGTTGCATCTGGCCGCCCGAGAGCTCGGATATGCGGTGGTCCCAGTGGTCGACGGGCAGCGTGACGGCCTGCAGCGCGTGCACGGCGCGCATTTCACGCTGGCTACGGGGCACATTAGTGTAGGCCAGCGGCAACATCACGTTTTCGATGACCGATAGGCGCGGCAGCAGGTTGAAGCTCTGAAAGACAAAGCCAATGCTCAGGGCGCGAACTTCGGTGAGCTCGTCATCATCGAGCTCGGCCACGTTGAGCCCTTGCAGGTAATAGTCGCCCGCCGTCGGCTTATCTAGGCAGCCTAGGATGTTCATGAGCGTTGATTTGCCCGAGCCCGAAGGGCCGGTAATGGCGACGAACTCGCCGGGATCTACCGCCAGGCTCACGTTGTGCAGGATGTGGGCGCAACCTGCCTCGCTCTCAAAGATGCGGTGCACGTTGCGAATGTCGATGACGGGACGCATTACATACCCTCGTCGGCAGACATGCTGCCCGAATCCGCGCTGTAGCCGCCAGCCGTTGCGTCCGCTCCGGTGTCCATGACGAGGGTGTCGCCGTCGCGCAGTTTGGTAACCGGCACGTTGGGGTTGATCTCGTTGCCCTGGTCGTCGCGCTTGACCTGTGTCTTGCCGACTACGGCTTCGTTGTCGTTTTGCGTCACGACGGTCACCTTAACGCGGCGTGTCTCCTTGCTTTCGTCATCTGTGGCCAGATTGACGTAATAGTGTTCGCCGTCTTCGGTCATGAGCGCCATCGTCGGCACCATGACCACGTCGTCAAGCTGCTCGGTCACCACCGATACCTCGGCCGTCATGCCCGGCTTCAGGCGCGCGTCGGGCGCCTCGATGAGGATGTCGACGTTAAAGGTCACGCTGCCGCCGCCGTTGGCGGCGTCGGAGTTTGCTACCGACGCGATAGCCGTGACGGTGCCCTGGCTCACGATATCGGGAAACGCGGGATATGTGACGTTGGCGCTCTGCCCAACGGCGATCTTGGCGATGTCCTTTTCGCCCACCTGCACGGTCACCTTCATCTTGGATAGGTCGGCGATCTGCATGCACTGCTTGCCGCCGCTCGTATCGCTTTCGCCCATGATCATGCCGCCTGTTACCGTGGCGCCCACCTTGGCGTTGAGCTCCACGATGCTACCCGAGCTCGGGGCCGTGACCGTGCGACTGGCGGCCTTGGCGTTCGCCTGATCGAGGTTTGCCTGGGCCGAAGCGAGGCTGCGCTGCGCGGCCGATACGGCGTTCGTGTCCGCTGATGCGTCAGAGACGCCAGCCGCTGCGGAAGCTCCATCGACGTCCGTCGTTGGGGTGGCCTGCGCGACAGCGGCGGCTTTCTGCGCGTTGGTGAGGTCTTCCTGGGCGGCTGCGACTGCACGCTGCGCCTCGGCAACGTTGCGATCGAGCTCGTCGTTTTTAATGGTCATAAGCACGTCGCCCTCGCTGACGGATTGGCCTGCCTGCACGTTGATCGAATCGACCGTGCCGTCGACAGAAGGGGAGACCACTGAGGATGAAATGGGTTTGAGCTGGCCTTTCGCCTCGACCGTTGTGCTAAACGTGCCCTCGGTCACCATGTCGGTCACAGGCCCGCTAGCGCCCTGTGGCTGCGCATTGATAACCAGGGTTGCGACAATGGCAATGAGCGCGATGGCACCTACGACGCCGGCGGCAATACCGCGTCGAATCAGCTTTTTGCGTCGACGTTCGGCGCGTCTTGCCTTGAGCTTGGCATATGCCTCTTCATCGGAAATCTCGGCCGTATCGTTCGCGCGTCCGCTCTGCTTGTCGGCATGTACGTTTGTAATCAGAGGAATCGTTTCGGTGGCACCTTCGGGCGTGTTCTCGGTATCATCCGGGCCTGGGGTGATCGTGGGGACATTCGGCATAGCGTCTCCTTTATAGAAAGAACCTCGATAATTATATGCGCCCACCGGTTGGGGCGGGCGCATAGGACGGTTTCTTTCGGAACTGTTAGATTGGTCGCAGCGGTTCCACGTTGTAGGAATGCGCGCGTTGCACTACGAGTGGACAACCACGCACAGGCCGACTTTGATGCAGTCGTGAAGTGCCTTGGCGTCTGCCAGGCGCAGGTTGATGCAACCGTGGCTGCCGCACCACTTGTACGACTCGGCATTATCGAAGCTCTTGTCGTTTTGCCAGGTGGCATCGTGGAAGCCGATCATATTGCCCTCGAACGGCATCCAGTAGCTCACCGGGCTCTCATATTTGGGTTTACCGGTCTCGGGGTCCTTGGCTCCGATCAGTGTGCTGCCGCCGTCGTTGCTGTTGATCTGCCACACGCCCTCGGGGGTGGCGTCTTCGCCCGGTTTGCCGGAAATAAAGTTGGCCTCCCAAACGATATTACCGTTCTCGTCATAGTAGCGCGCGTGCTGCTCGGACAGGTCGACGTCGATATACGCCTTCCAGTCGGGCTCTCCCTTTGCGGTAAAGGTGTCGGCCTTCTGGGAGTACTTGATCTCGATTTCGCCTGTCTGCTTGTTGTTAATGGCGTCCTCGATCTGCTTGGCGAGCGAGCTGCTGTCGATGGACCAACCAAAGTCACCGCCTTCGACGGCGCACTGCTTGCCATCGGCGCGCTTCCACCAGCGAGTGGAACCCACGGTATTAAAGCCGTTGGCGAGCTCGGCTGCCCAGCTGCTGATCTGCGACGCATCGAGCGTGGGGTTGGCGGGGTCGGCAAAGCTGATCCACTGCAACACGGAAGCGCCATCAACCTTGCCGGCATCCTCGCCGTTAAGCTTGAGGATCACGTTGACGCCCAGGAAGTTGTTGGCGGCATCGCATGCGGCCTGAATCTGATCATCGGTCAGCGTTCCATTGAGCGGCTCATAGGCATCGTTGCCGAGCTTGGAAAGATCTACGGTCTCGGCCAGCGAGGCAAGCTCGAGCTCGGCATATTTAATGACATGCTCGCGGTTGAGTTTTTCGTTGGAGCGCGCCTTCTCGACGGTAAACTTGCCGGCCTGCTCGTCATAGGAGCTATTGGCCTCGAACGTGCCCGAACGCCCCTCGTTAAACTCGTCGATGGCGGCGCCCAAATCCTTCTCAAACTGCTTTTGGTCAAAGGTGTCGGAGAGCATGGACAGGTCGACGTCTTGATCAAGATCGACTTCGTTGGAGGTAGCAGTTGTTTTGGTCTTGCCGCTTAAGGATTCCACAAGGCGGACCGGCCAAATAAAGGCTTCGTTGTGGTTGATGATTTCTTTTGCAGCAGCTTCACCGTCGACGATGGGTTCATCGGACTCGGGCTGATAGGTCCAGCTAAAGTCATCGCCTGTCACGGCGAGCTTATAGTGCTTCCATGCCGAATTGACCTTGGTAGCGGCAGACGAAGCGTTGGAGAACGAGACATCGACGCCGGCGATGGTGGTGTTGGGGTAGGCTAGCTGCGAGAACGCTACGATTCCTACGATATAGACAATGACGATAAGACCCAGGACGACAAAGAGCGTCGTCTTTTTGCCCGACTTATTGTTGCCGGCGGGTTTGCGCGCGGGGCCACGATCGCCTCGAGCGTGCGTGGGGGGCTGCTTGGGCGCATTGCCGTTTGCCTGGCGCTGCTGACGTTGTTGACGCTGCTGTCGCTGTTGGTTCGGACGTTGGGAAGCGTTTGCTGCACTACGCTGCTGACCGTGGCTCGGCGCGATAGGACGCGGCGACTGAACGCCGCCGGTGTGCCTGCTCGGCTGCTGCGGATCGGGAATCAGTTGAGTTCGATCGTTTTGCGACATCGTATGCATATCCTTCGATTTTCGCCTTGCGGTTCATCGTGTTTTTACTGGGCTTGCATTATGGCGATTGCCCTGCTGTTTGTGGTACGGAAACGGTGGCATTCAAAAGAGGTGGGACATTTGTCCCACCTTTGAGTCGTTCTTTGCCGCTATCCGCACACACCGCATTTTGCACAGGCCGAAAGTGCAGCCGGAGCTTGCGCAATGCCGCCCTTTGCCGTTTCGCGCAGGGTTGCGGGCAGCACGTGACCCACCGAGAGCATGACATGTGCCATCTGGTCAAACGGTACCAGGCTCTTAATGCCTGCGAGGGCGAGTTGTGCCGAGCTAAAGGCCGCTGCCACGCCGATGGCGTTGCGGTTTTGGCAGGGCACCTCCACGAGGCCGCCGACGGGGTCACAAACGAGGCCCAGCAGGTTGCTCAGCGCGATGGAACTGGCGTCGAGCGCCTGCTCGGGCGTGCCGTCGAGCATCTGCACCAGCGCGGCGGCCGCCATGGCTGCGGCGCTTCCCACTTCGGCTTGACAGCCGCCCTCGGCGCCGGCGACGCAGGCGCTTGTGGTGAGGTTGAGGCCGATGGCGGCTGCGCAGTAGAGCGCGTCCATGACCTGTTCGTCGTCGAGCTGCAGGTGGTCGGCGAGCGCCAGCACGCAGCCGGGCACGACGCCCGCGGAGCCGGCTGTGGGGGCGGCGACGATCACTCCCATCGTGGCGGAGCGCTCGAGCACGGCCATCGCGCGGGCCACTGCATCGGTTTGAACGGTGCCCATCAGGCTCGTGCTCAAATCGTTGCGGCCGGTGG
>CABRWN010000124.1 GCA_902474645.1 uncultured Collinsella sp. | reverse complement strand
GCGAAGAGCGTTGCTGCCTAGGCTAGCCCCTTGTCACACAAACTACCGAAGCCTCCTTTTTTAAGAACTCCGTTTTGGAGGCGTTTGGCCAGGTCGACCCTGCCAAGATCGGTCTTTCGCTGCTCGTGGCGCTCGCCATGGGCATCCTGATCTATTACGTGTACAAGCGCTTTTTTACCGGCGTGGTGTATTCGCGCAGCTTTGCTGTGACGCTTGTGGGCATGTGCGTGCTTACCTGCATGGTCACGCTCGCGATCTCGACCAACGTGGTCATCTCGCTCGGTATGGTCGGTGCCCTGTCAATCGTCCGCTATCGTACGGCGGTCAAGGACCCGCTCGACCTGCTGTATCTTTTTTGGGCCATTACCACGGGCATTACGGCCGGCGCCGGCATGTATGCGCTTGTGGGGCTCACGGCAGTTGTGATCGTGGTGATGATCGCCGGCTTTGCGAGCCACCAGGACAAGGCGCGCGTGTACATGATGGTCATCCACTACACGGGTCAGACCACTGGCGACGATATCGTGCGCGCGTTTGGGCGCACCAAGTTCACCGTCAAGTCCAAGACGATGCGCGGCGACAAGGTCGAGATGGCCGTCGAGGTGTTCTCGGACGGCGTTGACATGCCCTATGCGGACGCCATTCGCGCGCTCGACGGCGTTGAAGACCTCACGCTCATCCAGTACAACGGCGAGTATCATGGATAGTTGGGTATCATGGTGCTTGTGAATTCGTTGTCAGGGGTGCTTTTTGGTACGTATGAAAGATGTGGCCGAGCTGGCGGGCGTTTCGAGTGCCGCGGTCTCGCGCTACCTCAATGGTGGATATATCTCGGCGGACAAGGCCGAGCGCATTAAGCAAGCGATTGAGCTGACCGGATACGTGCGGTCCAGCCAGGCTCGCGCGCTGCGCACTGGCTCCACCAAGCTCATCGGTGTCATCGTGCCCAAGATCAACTCGGAATCGGTGAGCCGCATTACCGCTGGCATTGGCCAGGTGCTCGGTCGCCGTGGCTACCAGATGCTGCTTGCCAATACCGACAATGCGGCCGATCGTGAGCTCGAATACCTCGATTTATTCCAAAACCACCCGGTCGATGGCATTGTGTTGGTGGCAACCATGATCACCGACGAGCATCGCCGGGCGATTGAGTCGTGCCGCGTGCCCATTGTGCTGATCGGCCAACATGTCGAGGGCGCGGCGTGCGTCTATCACGACGATTACGAGGCAGCCTTTGAGCTGGGCCATGCGCTTGCGGGTCGCGTGGACGGCAAGATCGCCTATATTGGAGTTACCGAAGAGGACCGCGCGGCCGGTTATGACCGCCGTCGGGGTTTTGAGGCCGGCTTGCGCGCAGCGGGTAACCCGCTCGATGCTGCCTTGATTCGCCTGGGCTCGTTTACGCTCGACTCGGGCTATAGTGCGGCGCGTGAGCTGCTTTCCGTCGCTCCCGATGTTTCGTTTATCGCCTGCGCGACCGACACCATGGCGGCGGGCGCGCTGCGTGCTATCGATGAGGTTCGCGGCATGGGCGAGGGCATACACCGCGTGAGCGGTTTTGGCGACAACGCGTTTTTGCGCGCGCTGACGGGCGGCATTCCCACCGTGCATTATGGCTACCTGACCAGTGGCGTCGAGGCGACCAATATGCTGATCAACACGCTCGATGGCGTGGAGGGGGAGAGCGGTCTAAAGACGCTCAAGCTCGGCCATCAGCTTATGAATGTCTAGGCCTTGGATGTCTGCCTGCCTCTGAGTCGTCTGTTTTTGCCTTAAAACTACCATTCGCCGGCCTATTCCTACCGTTCACCCTAAAGTGAAAACGATTACAGACATATGAAACTGAAATCGTTTACAGTGTAAGTATCAAAGATGGCCGGGTGCAGATGCGCCCGTTGGAGGAAAGGGAAGTCATGGACTACCGTAAATCAGCCCAAGAGGTGCTCGACAACATCGGTGGCGCCGGCAACGTTGTTTCGGCTGCACACTGCGCCACGCGTCTGCGCCTGGTGATTGCCGATAACGCCAAGGTCGACAAGGAGGCCCTCGAGAATATCGACGGCGCCAAGGGCGTCTTTGAGGCCCAGGGCCAGCTCCAGATTATTTTTGGCACCGGCACCGTCAACAAGGTCTACGAGGAGTTCATCGCGCTTAGCGGCGTCGAGGCTGCCACCAAGGCCGAGGTCAAGGAGGCCGCGGCACAGCAGCAGAACATCTTTATGCGCGCCATTAAGGTGCTCGGCGACGTCTTTGTCCCCATCATCCCCGCCATCGTGGCTTCGGGCCTGCTGCTGGGCATTATGAGCGCCCTCAACTTTATGGCTTCCAACGGCTTTATCGCGCTCGACACCAATAACTTTATTTATAAGATCGCCGACCTAGTCTCGGGCACGTCCTTTGGCATTCTGCAGATCCTGATCGGTTACTCCGCCGCTAAGGCCTTTGGCGCCAACCCGTATCTGGGCGCCGTCGTCGGTGGTGCATTCATCAACTCCTCGCTGCAGAGCGCCTATACGGTTGCCTCCGAGGGCGTGCAGACCATGGTCAACGTCATCCCCGGCGTGTACAGCTTTGAGTGGGTCGGCTATCAGGGCCATGTGATCCCCATCGTCATCGCCTGTGCCATTCTCGCCTTCCTCGAGAAGCGCCTGCACAAGATCGTTCCCGAGATGTTCGATCTCTTTGTGACTCCGCTCGTTTCGGTGTTCGTGACCGTGCTCGTGACTCTCGTTGCCGTCGGCCCCGTCTTTGTCTGGGCCGAGAACGCCATCCTCGGTCTGATTCAGGCCCTGCTGACCCTGCCCTTCGGCATCGGTTCCTTTATCGTCGGCCTGTTCTATGCCCCCACGGTCGTTACCGGTATCCACCAGATGTACACCGCCATCGACCTGGGCCAGCTTGCCCAGTACGGCGTGACCTACTGGCTGCCCATTGCCAGTGCTGCCAACATCGCTCAGGGTGGCGCCGCCCTCGCCGTTGCCTTTAAGACCCGCGATGCCAAGATCAAGGGTCTGGCGCTTCCTTCGGCCCTGTCCGCCTTCATGGGCATTACCGAGCCTGCCATCTTTGGTGTGAACCTGCGCTTCTTTAAGCCCTTTATCGCCGGCTGCATCGGCGGCGGTTGCGGTGCCTTGGTCTGCGCGCTCACTTCGCTGGCTGCCTCCGGCACGGGCGTTACCGGTATCTTCGGTATTCTGCTGTGCCTGGCCCAGCCCGTGCAGTACGCGATCATGTTCGCGGTCGCCGCGCTGGTTTCCTTTGCCGTCTCGTTTGTCCTGTACAAGGACGAGCCCAAGGCTTCCGAGCAGGCCTAAGAGCTTTTGATTAAGGGAATGCCCGCGGGCTGTATGCTCGCGGGTGTTTCCAGCATCTGGCGCCGATCTCTGGTGCCTTGTAACTCTCGATCCGTTAGGACTTTGATATGTCTAATGCACTTGGTCGCGATCTTGCAAAGCTGGTTGCCGCTGTTGACGCCGCCGCCACTGAGTGCGGTCATGGCGCGTATGGCCAGCGCTTCCATATTATGCCGCCGGCGGGTTGGCTTAACGACCCCAACGGTCTTTGCCAGGCGGGCGGCGTGTTCCATGCCTATTTTCAGTATGCGCCGTTTGATGTCGAGGGCGGCGTTAAGGTCTGGGGTCATGCGACGAGTCGCGACCGTATGAAGTGGGACTACGTTGGCGCTCCGCTGCTGCCCGACGAGCCGTTCGATTGCCACGGTGTGTATTCGGGCTCCGCGCTTGCCGAGGACGGTCGCATTCGCGTGCTCTATACGGGCAACGTTAAGCTTTCCGATGCGGACGGTACGTACGACTACGTCAATACCGGACGCCGCGCCGATACCGTCTATGTCGAGAGCGTTGATGGCCTTGCCGGTCGGGAGTTCAGCCAAAAGCGCGTGGTGCTGGCGTCCGAGGATTATCCCGAGGATTTGACCTGCCATGTGCGCGATCCCAAGGTATGGCGTGACGCGGATGGGCGTTATCACATGGTGCTGGGTGCTCGTCGTCGCGTGGATGGGCCGCATGTCGAGAGCCGTTTTTGTGCGATGCACGGCGAGGGTGCCGGGCGCGACGTGGGTGAGATCCTGGTGTATGGCTCGGCCGATATGCTGAGCTGGGAGCTCGAAAGCCGTGTGTCTACGCCCGAGCGTTTTGGCTTTATGTGGGAGTGCCCGGGGTATCTGGAGTTTGAGGTGGATGGCGGTGTGCCGGCGAAGTGGTTGTCCTTCTCGCCCCAGGGGCTCGAGGGCGGTCGTTGGGACCGCGGCAATGTGTATGCAGCGGGCTACATGCCTGTAACGGGCGACATTACGGGCGGCAATGACGCTTATGAGCTTGGCGAGTTCCGCCTGTGGGACGCCGGTTTTGACTTCTATGCTCCGCAGGAGTTCACGGCCGAGGACGGTCGCCATATTCTAATCGGCTGGATGGGCATGCCCGATGAGCCGACCTATGGCAACGACCCCACTGTGGTGTGCGGCTGGCAGCACTGCATGACGGGGCCGCGCTGGCTTACAGCCGGCGGCGGGGGGCTGCAGCAGCCGGCGCGCGAGATCGAGCGCCATTATGCCTCGGTGCGTGTGGGGGAGGGCTCGTTGGAGGTTGCCGGCGATACCTGCTTTGACGTTGTTGTTGACGGTGTAGACGGCGCGTTTACCGCGACCGTTGATGGCGAGCTGAAACTGGCGTATGTGCCCGCCGAGGGCGAACTGCCCTCGCGCTTTGAGATGCGATTTACCGATGAGGGTCGCGCTTCTGCCGGCTGCGGTCGTACCGTGCGTTGGGAGCCCGTCGACGAGATTCGTAACGTGCGCATTGTTGGCGATGTCTCGTCGGTCGAGGCGTTTGTGAATGACGGCGCGCTCGTGTTCTCGACGCGCATCTATCCCGAGGCCTATGGCGTGACCGTTGACGCTCCGGGCGCGAACGTAAACTACCATACGCTCAGCATTTAGGCGAGTCGTCGCATATCGGCGCTATACTGCAGTCGTTGCCCACGATGCGGGGAACACCCGCATCGTGGGTTTTTGCTTATGAAGGGGCGGTGCCTTGTGGATGTACAGCAGCTAGTAGAGGCTTGGGCTTTGAGGACCGGCGCGCGTGAGGCGCAGTTGCTTGCGGCCCCACATGTGCCGGCAGGGCTGTCGCAGCTGGGGATTGTGCGTCCTTGCGACCGCCTGGTGGCCTTTGCGGACGACTTTGTCGATGCGTTTGCGAGCGGCTTTGATTGCTGCGATGTCGCGCTGGTGGGCTCGCCGTCCGTCGAGGCGTTTGCCGCTGCGTCCGAGGGCTTTGATGCTTCGTTTGATGCCGAGGGGCCGCACCTGTGGTGGTTTGTCAACTCCATCGGCGGGTTTGGTCTGCGTGTGCCCGACCTTCGCGCTCTTGGCCGCGCGGCTCGTGAGGCCCGCGCGCTGCTTGTTGTGGACAACACCGTGGCGTCGGCTTTTGGCTGCGATCCGCTGCGGCTGGGTGCTGTGCTGTTGCTTGAGGCGCTCGATCGCGTGAGCGCCGGCAAGGCTCCACGCAAGCTCGTTGCCGCTTCGGTGGCGCGCTCGCAGCTCAAACGCCATCGCGTGGATGCCGCGGCTGAGTGCGCGCATGCGTTGTTTGCTGGTTGCGGTGCGTTGGCACTCGACCTGTCTGTCGAGGAGGCCGACGTGCTGGAATGCGGGCTGTCCTCGCTTAACGTCCGCATGCAGGCGCATTTCGATCGCGCCCGTGCGCTGGCCGAGTATCTGGCCGCCAACGAGATGGTGCGCAACGTGCGCTATCCCGGACTGAGCTCGCATCCCGACCATGCTGTTGCAACGGGAATCCTCGAGCATGGCTTTGGCCCGGCAGTTGAATTCGACCTTATCGAGCGTAGTGCAGATGATCTTTTCGATGTTTTGCCGGGGGAGTTCCGCACATCGCCTGCCGGCGGCGCAACGACGCGCCTTTCGGCCCCACGCGGCAAGCAGGGGAGCACCGTCCGCCTCTTCGCCGGCACCGACGACCCCCTGGTCGTAGCGTCCGCCCTAGACAACGCCCTTCGTAAATTAGCTACTTTTTAATACTTGCGATGAGGTCGTTTGCTTTGTTGGCGATGACGTTGTTGATTTCTGCCTGCAGCTCCTCGTAGACCGCTATGGCTCGCTCGCCGGCGGGGGTGAGGGTGGACCCGCGGGCGCCGTCGCGTTCGATGAGCTTGCAGCCCAGCTGACCTTCGGCTTCGTTCACAATGCGCCAGGCCTTGGAATACGCCATTCCCATGCTCTTGGCGGCGCGGTTGAGCGAGTGCTCGCGGGCGATACCCTGCAGCAGCAAGACGCAGCCGTGGCCGAACACGCCCGGCAGATCTTTGTCGCACGACTGAATGACCAGTTTTGCCGTCGTCTTGTACTCCATGCGCTCCACGTCTCTCCGCTAAAGTGTTTGCTGGGCAAACGCAAAGCCTGCGTCAA
>CABRWN010000123.1 GCA_902474645.1 uncultured Collinsella sp. | reverse complement strand
TATAGAACACCTGTACGACTCCTTTCCTTTCTTTCCTATTTTTTCCTATTGAGGCGGCGGTCTGATTTCCGTTTGTCTCGTTCTGTAACATCTAGCAGGCAAAATCGTCTCTACCTGTTACAGATCGAGACAAACTGCAGGGGCGGTCCGAAAATCTTGATCTGTAACAATAAGCCCGGTTTTGACGGCCTAACTGTTACAGAGCGAGACAAACCGACCAAAACCACCACAAAGGTGCCTGTCCCCTTCGTGGTGGTTGGGGCTGGTGGGTATCAGAAAGTGTCAGGCTTGGACGGCCGCCGGGCGCCCAAGCGCGAAAAGAAGTGTCGACCTGCGTCGTTGTCGTTGAGCGGCGTCCCGTTTGCGGGGATACTGAAATCACGACAAGCAGCGTATGAAAGGATCGATGCATGGCTTTCCGTAATGACTTCCTGTGGGGCGGCGCGACGGCTGCCAACCAGTGCGAGGGTGCCTACGACGTGGACGGGCGCGGCCTGGCCAACGTGGACGTAGCCCCGCACGGCCCCGAGCGCTATGCGGTGGTCTCCGGCCAGCGCAAAATGCTCGACTTCGAGGACGGCTATTACTACCCCGCGCAGACCGGCATCGATTTCTACCACCACTACAAGGAGGACATTGCCCTCTTTGCCGAGATGGGCTTTAAGACCTTCCGCATGAGCCTGGCCTGGACCCGTATCTTCCCCAACGGTGACGAGGCCGAGCCCAACGAGGCCGGCCTGGCCTTCTACGAGGACGTGTTCCGCGAGTGCCAGGCGCACGGCATCGAGCCGCTCGTGACCATCACGCACTTCGACTGCCCGATCCACCTCATCAAGGAGTACGGCGGCTGGCGCAACCGCAAGCTCATCGACTTCTACAAGAACCTCGCGACCACGATCTTCACCCGCTACAAGGGTCTGGTGAAGTACTGGCTCACCTTCAACGAGATCAACATGATCCTGCACCTGCCGTTTATGGGTGCCGGCCTTGTTTTTGAGGAGGGCGAGAACAAGGAGGCCGTCGAGTACCTGGCCGCCCACAACGAGCTCGTCGCCAGCGCCTGGGCAACCAAGATTGCCCACGAGATCGACCCCGAGGTCAAGATCGGCTGCATGCTCGCTGCCGGCACCTACTACCCCTACAGCTGCCGTCCGGGCGATGTGCGCCAGGCGCAGCTCGACAATCAGGACAACTACTTCTTTGTCGACGTCCAGAGCCGCGGCTACTACCCGGCCTATGCCGTCAAGAAGCTCGAGCGTCTGGGCATCGACGTCGGCATGACTGACGAGGACCGCGAGATCCTGGCCGAAAACACCGTCGACTTCATCAGCTTTAGCTACTACTCCACCCGCTGCTCCGCCGGTGCCGATAACCCCAATGTCGAGAAGACCAAGGGCAACGCCTTCGCCGGCGCCAAGAATCCCTATCTGCAGGAGAGCCAGTGGGGCTGGGCCATCGATCCGCTGGGCTTCCGCATTACCCTCAACGACCTGTACGACCGTTATCAGAAGCCGCTGTTTGTGGTCGAGAACGGCCTGGGCGCCAAGGATGTTGTCGAGGAGGATGGCTCCATCAACGACGACTACCGTATCGACTACCTGCGCCAGCATATCGAGACCATGCGCGACGCGGTGACCGAGGACGGCGTCGACTTGCTGGGCTACACCACCTGGGGCCCGATCGACCTGGTCTCGGCCGGTACGGGCGAGATGTCCAAGCGCTACGGCTTCATCTACGTGGACCGCGACGACGCTGGCAACGGCACCCTCAAGCGCTCCAAGAAGAAGAGCTTCGACTGGTACAAGCACGTTATCGAGACGAACGGCGAAGACCTGGCCTAAGGACACTGAGGCACTCAACCTTGGGGCTCCAACCCTCCTCGCGTACCTAAAGTACGCTTCGTCGGGCTTGTCGCTCCCAATCTTGAGCACCTCAGGCCCTTAGGAGGTGGACCTGACCGCCGCATTTCGAAAGTTATGCTTTATAGCTTCCTAACCAAGGCGCCCGGCGAGCAGTTTATGCCCGCCGGGCGCTTTGTTAAAAGAAGTGAAAGAAAGCAAAAGAAGTTAAAACTTGCAAAAGAAGTTAAAACTTGCAAAAGAAGTTAAAACTTGCAAAACTAGTGAAAGCAGGATAGAGCTGACGGGGGAGTGTTCCATGGATGTGCCCATTAATCCGTTTACGCCGACATTTGGCATCGTCCCGCCAATTATGGCCGGCCGCACGTATCTTATTGATGATGTTGTGCGAGCGCTCGACCGCGGCCCCGGCGATCCCAACTTGGCAACAATCTATGTTGGCGCACGAGGAACAGGTAAAACGGCCCTGCTCTCATACCTTAGCTCCGAGGCGCAAAGGCATGGTTGGATTTCGGTCGGCGTGGCTGCTGCTCCTGGAATGTTGGAAGACATTTACGAGCAAACGCGTGAAGTTGCGGCTGAATATATCGATAGCGGCTTAAATCCTAGGCTCAGAGGTTTGAGTGTGGGCCAGCTATTTAGCGTGGAATGGGAGCCGGAGCAGGCACCTTCGGCAAACTGGCGCACGCGGATGACTCGCCTTATAAAAGCTTTGGACAAATATGACATCGGTTTGCTGTTCACGATCGATGAGGTGTCGGCTTCGTTCGATGAAATGATTAGTTTTGCCTCTACGTACCAGATGTTTGTGCGCGAAGGCCGACGTGTGGGAGTGCTGATGGCGGGGCTGCCGCATCAGGTGTCAATGCTGCTGCGCAACCAGTCCGTTTCATTTTTGCGTCGATCAGTTCAGCACCACTTGGGGAATATTAGCGACAAGGAAATTGCCGTTGCATTGAAGGAGACCATCGAGGGCGGTGGCAGGCGCGTGAGTGCTGACGGCCTTCAGAAGATGGTAGATGCCATCGGCGGTTTTCCGTTTCTTATGCAGCTCGTCGGTTTCCGCTCTTGGGATATACGGCCTCAGGCAGAAGAGATAACCGTCCAAGATGCTGCAAGGGGCATTGCGCTTGCGCGTTCTGACATGGAGCAGCGCGTGTTGGCGCCGACGTATTACGAACTGTCCGAAGGCGATAAAGCGTTCTTGGAGGCAATGCTTGCAGACGGGGGCGAGAGCAAGATTGCGGACGTTGCAGAGCGAATGGGCGTAAAGAGCAATTATGCGTCGCAATACCGCGCTCGCCTGATTGAGCAAGGGATTATTGGTGAGCGCGGCCGAGGAAGGGTTGGCTTTGACCTTCCGTATTTTAAGGAATACCTAGAGGAGACCCTCGCTGTCGATTAGTCATTGGGGGACGTTCTTGTTTGACTGGTCGTTTAAGAACGTCCCCAATGACTACTTGCCTAATTATCACCATTGTTTACCAGTGCGTTTAACCGAATTTACAGTTACCAATTAACCAAATATCAATTCTTTGGTTAACCATATTTACGCATTTCAATTAACGAAACAGATTAAACATGTACTGTTTGAGTTGGCACTTGGGAAATCTCTCGCTGGGCAATCCGTTGCTACGGCTGAGGCCTCTTCGTCGAACCGATACCCCCGGCGAGCAGCTTATGCCCGCCGGGCGCCTTGCCGTCTGCGGATTTTGGGACATGCGGCCCGATTTTTGGGCCCATCTGTCGGTACACTAAAGGCACTATGGGTACCCGCGAGCGACATATCGGTCACGCGGCCGCCCGATCCGCACCCGCGGCGGATCCCAGGGGCGGCAAGCTCTTTGCCATGCCGCGATTCCTTGTTGGCATATCGCATCGTGTATACCGCCGCCGCGTCTTTGCTATCGCCGGCGCCATCACCGCGCTGTTCCTTATGCTTTTAGCGGTCTTGCCGGCGCTGTTCGCCTCGGACCCCAAGCTTTCCAACACCGTGCCCGTCTATGGTGAGGTGTCCAAAGAGGTCGCGGACGAGCTCGCTCATGCGAGCTCCTTTCCGCTACTTGTCGCCGCAGTCACGTTTTCAATCTGGGGCGTTCTCGCTTACCTGCGCTGCCTGGACTATGTGTTGCGCCGCCGCCTTGTTGCCATCGCTGCCATCTGCGCCCTGTGGATGATTGAGGTCATCTTTAAGTACAAATCATTCACGCCAAGCTACGCCACGCTGCTTTGGTACCTGTACTACGTGCCCATGACGCTCATCCCGCTGCTCTTTCAGCTATGCGGCATGCGCCTCGCGGGTGTGGAGCAACATCGCGCGGGCCGCCGCTACCGCACGGCCTTGTGGATTACGGCCGCCCTGCTTATCGCGTTTGTGCTCACCAACGATTGGCACCGGCAGATATTCCACTTTGACCGCGCAAGCGAAACCTGGAGCAACGACTACACGTATGGCTGGGGTTACTTTCTCTTTCTGGCGTGGACGGCTTTTAACGTCGTTGCCTTTTTTGTCCTGGTGGGACGGTCCTCGTCTTATAGAATCCAGCGCTTTTCAGGCACGGCAGCACTCGTGTTGCTGGGCGGCGCGTTCTTTGCCGCTTCGTATGCCCTGCGTGTGCCCTGGGCGTGGAAACTCAACTTTTCGCTGGTCTATTGCGTGCTGTGCGTGGTAACACTCGAGATTTGCCTCGATTGTGGCGTTATCCCGTCGTATCACGATATCGCCGGCATCTTCGATACCCTGCCGCTCGATCTCAAGGTTCTGACGCGCGACTTGCAGGTGGCATATGCCACGCCGATGTCGGGACCAATCACGCCAGATGTGCGCGAAGAGCTTCGTGCGCAGGAGTACGGGCGTGCCCACGCCTTTACCGTGGCGTCTGCCCCCGATGTGATGTATCGAGCTTTTCCGCTGCTGGGCGGGTCGGCTCTCCTTGCCCAGGAGGTCTCGGAACTCAACGAGCTCAATCGCGAGCTGGCGTATCGGCGTATGGAACTGCAACGTCAAAACGAACTGCTCGCGGCCGACTATGACCTTAAGGCGCATTTGGCAGACCAGGAGGCCGAGGCGCTGCTGGTTCAAGATGTGGACCGGGCGCTTGCCCGCGCGCTCGATGAGATGTACAGCCTGCTGAGCTCGCTGCCTCCGCTTACCGACGAGGCATCCTCGCATGAGCGTTACCGCATGCTGCAGTGCGCCAAAATGCTCGTTGCCTATTGCAAGCGCAAAGGGTCGCTCACGTTGGCGCAACACGAGGAGAGCGGCTTTGACCGCGACCGTATTCAGCTGATTGCCAACGAGCTCGCAAGCGATCTGCGCGCCATCGATGTCGACTGCGCCTCGATTGTCGCCATACGCCGCCCACTGCACGCCAGTACGGTAAGCGCCCTGTACGACTGCGTGTATGACTTTGCGTTTTTTGCCTACACCACCGACCATCCGGCGCTTATGTATCACTTGGGCGACCACGACTCGTGCAGTGTCGAGCTGCGCGCCACGCTTTTTTCCAACGATGATGAAGATCTTTCGCAGACGCCCGCTGCACAAGAGCTCGAAAGCGCTCTGCAAGGGCGCAACGTGGCATACCGCCTTGAGGGCGAGCCCGGCCAGCTGCGCATGATCGTCTTGATGCCGAGGGCGGGTGAGTGACGATGCAGATTTCGCTCATCCTTCCCCAAATCGTTGCGCTCGATGTTGTCTTTGCCCTGGCTGCGTGTCTGCAGACGATCCACGTCCTGCTCATCGCATCGCGCCGCTCGTCCTATAACCGTAAGGTGATTTGCGCCTACGAGACGAGCCTTGTGCTTCACCTGATGATTTCGGCGCTCATCTTATTCGCGTCGTCTGGCTCGTATCTGGTGGCGCCGCTTGACGTTTGCGCCAGGGCAATGGGCGGAGTGCTGTGGCTCAATGCCGCGATCTTTGCCTATGGCGTGGTCCTTATGGTGCACTATCGTCGCCCTGTCATGCTGGCCGAGCTGTTGCTTGTTGTCGCCGTTACACCGCCGGTGGTTTTTGCCATGGGCTCGGCGTGGGCCGTTGTCCTTATCGCAGAGGGAGCGTTCTTCCTGTTCCGCTCCATCGCAGCGCTTTTGATGGACGTCCGTAACCGCCAGGAGGACATCACCGCGTTCTCGACGATTGAAACCATCAACGTGATTCCCGTGGGCATTCTGTATCTAGACCCGAGGGGCCATCCGCTGCTCATGAACCGCTGCATGCGCAAAAACCTGGTGGAGCTTCATATGCCCACCGACCTAGGCGATATGAGCGGTACATGGAACGACCTGCGCAAACTCAGTATGCAAATGCCCGAAAGCAGCCAGAGCCGCGTGCGCATCAATTTAGACCGCTTTGGTGAGGCGCGCGTTGTGGTCGAGGTTTCTCCCGCCGAGATTCGCCTGTTTGTGTGCGATGACGTTATGGTCTCGGGCCGTTCGTTCGAGCGCATAATCGGTCTGGATGTGACAGAGTATGCGCATGCGCATGACCGCCTGGTGCAGGCCAACCACCTGCTTGAGCTTGCGGGCAAAGAGCTCCAGGCTCAGATCGAAGAAGTCAAAAAAGTGAGGCTTCGGTAGTTTGTGTGACAAGGGGCTAGCC
>CABRWN010000122.1 GCA_902474645.1 uncultured Collinsella sp. | reverse complement strand
CCGACAAGTACGTCCAGGCCTACTTCCAGTACGACTCCAAGAAGACCGGCGGCGTCACCGTCTCGCACCTGCGCTTCGGTGATTCCCCGATCCGCTCGCCGTACTACGTGACCAAGGCCGACTTTGTCGCTTGCCACAACCCCAGCTACATCGTTAAGGGCTTCAAGATGGTCCGCGACGTCAAGCCGGGCGGCACCTTCCTGGTCAACTGCCAGTGGAGCGACGAGGAGTTCGCCGAGCACATGCCCGCCGTGGCCAAGCGCTACATCGCGAACAACAACGTCAACGTCTACCTGATCGACGCTATCGACCTGGCCGCCAAGGTCGGCATGGGCAAGCGCACCAACACGGTGCTCCAGTCCGCCTTCTTCGCGCTGGCCAAGGTCCTGCCCGCCGAGGACGCCCTGCAGTACATGAAGGACGCGGCCACCAAGTCCTACATGAAGAAGGGCCAGGCCATCGTCGACGCCAACCACAAGGCCATCGATGCCGGCGCTACCGCCTTCCGTAAGTTCGAGGTTCCGGCCGACTGGGCTACCGCCGAGGATGCCGCTCCCGTCGAGCTCTCCGAGGAGACCAAGTCCGCCATCGCCCAGCAGGTCAAGAACCTGCTCGAGCCCATCGATCGCATGGATGGCGACAGCCTGCCCGTTTCCGCCTTCGTCGATTGTGCCGACGGCCAGTTTGAGCTGGGCGCCTCCGCATACGAGAAGCGCGGCGTCGCCGTGGTCGTTCCTCACTGGGACGAGACCAAGTGCATCCAGTGCAACCAGTGCGCCTATGTGTGCCCGCATGCCACCATCCGTCCGTTCGCGATGACCGAGGACGAGGCTGCCGCCGCGCCCGAGGCTACCCGCACGCTCGACGCTATGGGCCCCAAGGCCAAGGGCATGAAGTTCACCATGGCCGTGTCCCCGCTCGACTGCATGGGCTGCACCAACTGCGTCAAGGTCTGCCCCAAGGGTGCTCTCGAGATGGCTCCCACCGAGCAGGAGATGGACCAGCAGCCCGTTTGGGACTACATGGTCGAGAACGTCTCCGAGAAGAAGGAGCTCATCGCGGCCAACGTCAAGGGCAGCCAGTTTAAGCAGCCCTACTTGGAGTTCTCCGGCTCCTGCGCCGGCTGTGCCGAGACCGCCTATGCACGTCTGGTGACCCAGGTCGCCGGCGACCGCATGTTCATCTCCAACGCCACCGGCTGCTCCTCCATTTGGGGCAACCCCGCTGCCACCGCTCCTTACTGCAAGGACAAGGACGGTCACGGCCCGGCGTGGAACAACTCCCTGTTCGAGGACAATGCCGAGCACGGTCTGGGCATGGCTGTTGGCTATGAGGCCGTTCAGCACAAGCTGATCGCCGCTACCCAGGACATCATCGCTGCCGATGGTCCGTCCGATGAGCTCAAGGCCGCCGGCCAGGCTTGGATCGACTCCGTCAACGACGCCGAGGCCTCCAAGACCGCTGCCGCTGCCTACGTTGCCGAGCTCGAGAAGTGCGGCTGCGACGCTTCCAAGGCGATCCTCGCCGACAAGGCTTACCTCACCAAGAAGTCCTTCTGGATCTTCGGCGGCGACGGCTGGGCCTACGACATCGGCTTCGGTGGCCTGGACCACGTCCTGGCTTCCGGCCACAACGTCAACGTCTTCGTCTTCGACACCGAGGTCTACTCCAACACCGGTGGTCAGGCCTCCAAGGCCTCGAACCTGGGCCAGGTCGCTCAGTTCGCCGCTGCCGGTAAGGTGACCAAGAAGAAGTCTCTGGCCGAGATTGCCATGAGCTACGGTTACGTCTACGTGGCGCAGGTCGCCATGGGCGCCAACCCGGCTCAGACCCTCAAGGCCATTCACGAGGCCGAGGCCTACGACGGCCCGTCCCTCATCATCGGCTACAGCCCCTGCGAGATGCACTCCATCAAGAAGGGCGGCATGCAGAACTGCCAGGCCGAGATGAAGAAGGCTGTCGAGTGCGGTTACTGGAACCTCTTCCGCTTCAACCCCGAGGCTGCTGCCGGCAAGAAGTTCTCGCTCGATTCCAAGGAGCCCGCGGGCGGTTATCAGGAGTTCCTGATGAACGAGGCCCGTTACGCTTCGCTGACGCGTTCCTTCCCCGAGCGCGCCGAGGAGCTCTTCAAGGAGAACGAGCAGGCCGCTATGGACCGCTATCAGCACCTGCTGAAGCTCAAGACGGTGTACAACGAGGCCTAAGTCTCCCACCGCAGGATCTGAGGGCTAACCTTCGCGGACGTCCTCGGACATGAAAGAACCCCCGCTGCGCACTACGTGCGGCGGGGGTTCTTTCGTCCTGCGGAGTGCGCCGGAAAGGAAGGCCGCGCTTTTGTTTTGGTTCGCGCCATGTGGGGGTGGTGGCGACGTGCATTTTTGCGAGTATTCTGCAATCGAAGACCCCTGCATACCGACCTCGGGCAAAAATCGGGAGTTCTCGATGTTTTCTACGAATGATGGGCGGGGTTATGGGCTGACAACGTTTGATTTGCAGGGATATTTGCACTCTTTAGCATTTATTGCGGTACCCGAAGCTCTTGGTTATGTTGAATACTCCTAAAAATGCACGGCGCTTAAAGGGGGACCTTCGCGAGAAAGGAAACCGCCCCGTCGAAGTATGCATTCGACGGGGCGGTTTATGCATTTGGCCGATTAAGGATGCGCTGTCAAACTACTAGAACTTGACGGTCGGGGCCTGGCGGGCTGCTTCGGCGGCCTCGAAGCCCTGGCGCTCCTTAAACTGGAAGATGCCGGCAAAGATGACAGCCGGGAACGTCTGAATGGCGTTGTTGTAGCTGAGCACGCAATCGTTGTAGCTCTGGCGTGCATAGCTAATCTTGTTCTCGGTATCCTCGAGCGATGCCTGCAGCTGCGTAAAGTTGGTGTTTGCCTTAAGATCGGGATAGGCCTCGGCTACGGCGAAGAGCTGACGCAGCGCACCGGTCAGCACGTTGTCGGCTTCCATCTTGGCCTCGGGCGTGGTGGCCTTGACGGCGGTGTTACGCGCGCTGATCACGGCGGAGAGCGTCTCCTGCTCGTGCTTGGCGTAGCCCTTGACGGTCTCGACCAGGTTGGGGATCAGGTCGTTGCGGCGCTGCAGCTGCGTATCGATGTTCTGCCAGGCGTTATCGATGCGGTTACGCTTGGTGACCATGTTGTTGTAGATGCCGGCGATGGCGCAGACAATCACAATGACAACAACGATGCCGATGATGACGGTAATCATGATGTCTCCGTTTCGAATGGCCGCGGCGGCATGCGCCAGCTGCCGTTGGTATAACGCTACTAGTATACCCGCAACGTTTTGCCGTGCCGAACTTTCCGGCAAGCGTTATGTTTTCGGCGGGGTTGGCACCGGGGCAAAGCGCGCGAGGTACAGGTGTAAGATATGCGACAGATTGACGAGTGTTGTCTTTGCCCTGAGGATGGCGATACCAGTGGACCTTCGCATTAAGAAAACCTATCGCGCCCTGTTCGATGCCTTCACCGAGCTTCTCGAGGAGCATCGTTTTGAGGACCTGACGGTTGCCATGCTGTGCGACCGCGCCATGATTCGCCGCACGACGTTCTACAAGCACTTTCGCGACAAGAACGATTACTTTGCCTTTTATATCGATGAGCTCATGTCGGGCTTGCCGCAAAAACAGCCCGATGAGGCCGGCGCAGTGTCTGCCGAGGACGTGCGCGCGCTTCGGCACGCGATTTTGGACGATGCCATGGATTTGATTCTGACGCACGAGCGGCTCATGGATAACATTTTGGCAAGCAGCATGTCGGGCATGTTGACCAACGTTATTTGCGACCGCATTGCCCGCTCCATCCGCGAGCGTGTGATGAACGTGCTTGCCGAGGATGCCCTGGCCCCCGTGTCACTCGAGACGACGTCTGAGTTTGTCGCCGGCGGTATTATTCGACTTTTCACGATATGGTGGGAATCGGGCCACGATCTTGAGCGTCGACCTGAGATGGCCGACGTGGTCGATGCGCTGTTCGAGCGAACCATGACGCCGGTGCATCACTAGAAGTGGCGGAGAGAGGGGGATTCGAACCCCCGGAACGCTCTCGCGCTCAACGGTTTTCAAGACCGCCGCATTCAACCGCTCTGCCATCTCTCCGTGAGTCGTAATGATAGCATCGTTTTGAATTTGCAACAGGGAAGGCGAACGATGACGATCACCGAAATCGACGAGAAGTTCATGCGCGAGGCGTTGGCGGAGGCTCGCGCCGCCGCTGCGGTGGGCGAGGTACCGATTGGTGCCGTGGTGGTGCGCGCGGGCGAGATTGTCGCGCGGGCGCATAATCGTCGCGAGCTCGACCAGGACCCTTCGGCGCATGCAGAGTTCGCGGCCCTGTGCGCTGCCGCTCGGTCGCTCGGTCGTTGGCGCCTTTCCGATTGCACGGTCTACGTGACGCTCGAGCCATGCTGCATGTGTGCGGGGCTTATGGTTAACGCGCGCGTGGGGCGCTGCGTGTATGGCGCGGCTGATGCCAAGGCCGGCGCACTGGGTTCGCTGTATGACCTGAATGCCGATTCGCGCCTGAATCATCGGTTTAACGTTAATGCCGGCGTGCTGGCGGATGAATGCCGCGAGCTGCTGAGTAGCTATTTTGGCGGTCTGCGCGGAGCGGGCGGCGCTGGTTGCGGTTGTGGGGCCGATCTTGAGGCACATGCCGCTCATGCCGAGGCGCTCGCGTGTGCCGAAGAGGATGCTGGCACGACGGTTGATTTTGGCCCCGTGCAGCGCCGGCCCCGCCGTGTGCTGCTGGCGATCGACTCCTTTAAGGGCAGCGTGTCGAGTGCGCAGGCGGAGGCGGCGGTTGCCGAAGGCGTGCGCCGTGTGTGGTCCGATGCCCAGGTGTGCACATTGCCGCTGGCAGATGGTGGCGAGGGAACGCTCGATGCCGTTGCCGCCTGCGGTGGTGAGCTCTCAACCTGCGAGGTCGCAGGGCCCTTGGGCGACCGCGTGTCTGCCCGGATACTGGTGGACGGCGAGCGCGAGTCGGCTGCAATTGAGATGGCCGAGGCGGCGGGTATTGGGTATTCACCCTGCACGGAATCGGCGGCGCTTGCGGCTTCGACCTATGGTGTGGGCGAGCTTATGATCCATGCGGTTCGCGCAGGCGCAAAGACTATCTATATTGGCTTGGGTGGCAGTGCCACCAACGACGGTGGCGCCGGCATGCTGCAGGCGCTGGGCGCGCGCGTGGTCGATGATCAGGGCTGCGATGTCGCCCCCGGTCTTGCGGGCCTTGAACACGTGGCGAGCGTTGATTTGGCGCCGGCGCTGCAGGCTTTGGATGGCGCTCGCATCGTTGTGCTCTCCGATGTCGAGAATCCGCTCGTAGGGCGTCGCGGCGCGCTTGCGGTGTTCGGCGGACAGAAGGGTCTGCCGACGGATGATGCCGAGGCGCTGGGCAAGTACGACAGCCGGATGGTCGGCTACGGTCGCTTGCTCGATGCGGCGATTGCCAGAGCTCGAGCCCAGGGGTTGTTGCGCACGCCCGAGGGCGCACGGACATTTGGCTCGGTGCTCGGCGTGCCTGGCGCGGGCGCGGCAGGTGGCTTGGGTGCCGCGCTGCTGGCGCTCGGTGCGGAGTTACGCTCGGGTGTGGAGACGGTGCTCGATCTCGTGGGGTTTGACGAGCGCGTGCGCGATGTCGACCTGGTCATTACAGGCGAGGGCAATATGGATGAGCAATCCGCCGCCGGTAAGGCGCCGGTGGGCGTGGCGCGCCGTGCCAAGCGGTGTGGCAAACCGGTGATCGCTGTCGTGGGCGGTCGCGCTGACAACCTGGATGCGGTGTGTGTGCAGGGCATCGACTTGGTGCTTCCGATCTGCCGCAAGCCCATGGGCCTGGAACAGGCACTCGATCCGCAAGAAGCCACAACCAACCTCATCTGTCCCGGCGAGGCAGCTGCCCAAGCCCACGACCTCGCCCGCCTCTAAAACCCATCCCCCCAATAACTTGCGGTGAAATACGGAGCGTTTTTGCCTTTAAGGGGCCAATTCAGTCCGTATTCCACCGCAACTTCGAGAATGGCCAATCGAGGCTGGCTGCCTTGGGTCTTGGATCGGACCGTTTGTCACGAAATGCGGCCATCTACTACGTTAAACCGGCCACCCTCGACCATCCCGGAATTTGCAAAAACAAAACCGCAGGTAGAAAGCTTGCCGATTTTCGAAAAAGCCGGCTATGGTTGACCTCTGTGACCAAAACGTAGTAGATAGGCCCTTTTCGTGGCACGGCACCAGATCAGTCTATTTAGGATGGGGCTTACTTGACTACTTTCGCCACCCTGATGCCCCTCCAGTCAAAAAGTGGTCAAAAAAGCCCCGTCCCAAATTAGCTACCTTGCCCTGTTGGGCGGGAGCGGGTAAGATATACCGAGCGCCTAGCGCGTTTGATGGGTTCGGATGACGACATGTTCCGAATCTGGTCAGGTCCGAAAGGAAGCAGCCATAAGGAG
>CABRWN010000121.1 GCA_902474645.1 uncultured Collinsella sp. | reverse complement strand
CGAACCCAAGCAAAGAAATGAAGAACCAAGACATAACCATACTATAGCCATAGAACTTTCATTTCCACTCGTAAAGCCAATAGCTGACGCTATGAAAAACAGAACTGATGCAATGTAAAATACTCGAGCGAGCCTACAAACTCGAGCAGGAAATGGCCGTGGTCAGGCGCGACGTTGACGCGCTTTTGCGATGAGCTGGAACGGGAGCTGGCGATCGCGGCCTGTATCCCTGCGTTGCCGGCGGCGGTACTCTCACGCCAAACGCTTGCACATTCGGATTGCTACACAACAAATGAAACTTGTTGATGCGGGGCGCGGTTCATTCAGACTCTGCTCCCTCGCTTCGCCCTCAAGAAGCTCGTCGAAGCCTATCCCACCGTGACGGATTCCCCGGTAAAGGCACTAATCATCAGCAGGACAAAGAACACCAGGTAGCTGACACTCAGCGGGTACGCAATGACCAGGAATACGACCCAGCCGACATTGGTTTTACCGTCGGCACGGCGTCGCTCGCGATTGCGGCAGAGCCAAATCGTCACACCAATGGCCACAATCAACAGCACAAGTGCTGCCGCCGCCAGCCCGGCAAGCGCAAACATAACGCCAATGCTCACAGCGATGACCGGAAGCAGCAGCAAACCGCACCCGCATCCACCCGGACTATATACGGCAGGCTGTCGGCGTCGCCTCATCGCCACGCCACCCCCATCATCTCTGAGCACTACAGTGCAATGGCCTGCTGAACAGGAACGATCTTATCGAGTTCAGGTTCGATCCGCCTTTTCTCGGCCTCAAGGTCAAACGCCACCTGAGCGCGCAGCCAATAACCATCCGTCAGGCCAAAGTAGCGGCAAAGGCGAAGGTCGGTGTCGGCCGTCACGCGACGTTTTCCCAAGACAATCTGCCCGATACGCTGAGCCGGAATCCCAGTCTCTTTCGCAAGGCGATATTGAGAAATGCCCATGGGAACAAGAAACTCCTCTTTGAGAAGCTCACCAGGAGTCACCGGCGACAGCAAATCGGCCGAAGTCTCATCACTTGTGATAATCGACGATTTCGACATTCCAAGCCATCTCCTGTCTCCACTCAAAACAGACCCGATAGCGCTCGTTAACACGGATGCTATATTGACCGGCACGATCGCCCTTCAAAGCTTCCAGGCAGTTGCCCGGTGGAACGCGTAGATCATCAAGCGAAGCACAGACCTGCAGTTGGCGAATCTTCCTCAACGCAACACGCTCAAAGGGCACGAACCTCCTGACCCGCACACCCATGGCTAAGCGTTCGGTATCCTCATCTTTATACGATGCAATCATAGTATCGCCTTACGTTAGTAACGTCAAACGTTTCTATAGACTTACATCTCTATTATATCGTACGTTTGTTCGTGTTTTCTAGAACAAATTGTCCTTCGCGCCTCAGTCAAGCAAAAGCAATCGTTTGTAGACATCGAGGCCTTTGAGTAGGATTTCCTCGTCAAAGAGCATGGTATCGGTGTGAAGGGCGCTCATCGCATAAGCTGAGCAGCCGTCTGCGTCGATCGGGTTTTCTTGCGCCTCTGGCACGCCCGTGCCCAGCAAGAAGAACACGCTCGGCAGATGGCGCTGATAGAACGCGAAATCCTCGGCGATTAGCAGCGGCTCGTCCACAAGTTGCAGCTCGGACAAGGCAGGCGCAATGCAGGCAAACAGCTCGGGGTCGTTATCGACCGGTGGATAACCCTCGGCAAAGTCGAGGTCATACGTGCAGCCCGTTGCGGTGCACGCCTCGTCGAGCACACGGCGTACACCTTCGCGCGCACGGTCGAACATGGCGTCCGTAAACACGCGCAAGCTACCAGCAACATGGGCCTCCCCCGCCACCGCATTGCAGACGGTGCCTGCCTGCAGCAGGCCGAACTTGCCAATGCAGGGCTCATCGGCACCCAGCTCATCCATCAGTTCGCGCTCGGCAACCAAGAACCTGGCAGCCGCTAGCGCCGCATCGTGCGACTCCTCGACCGGAACGCCATAGGTCTTAGCGATATGGATGCTCGTCCCGTGAATATGGATATGCGTCTCGCTCGAACGCGCCAGCAGCGGACCGGAACAACTCGCCAACGTGCCGGCAGGCAGATCGGGCCACACATGGAAGCCAAAAATGCGGTCGGCCCCATAGCGCTCGAACACACCACTCTCGCATACCGTCTTGGCACCACCGGTCGTTTCCTCGGCCGGCTGGAACACAAAGAGAACGTTGCGCCTAATGGCGCCCGGCTGTTCGCGAATCGTACGGTCAACATACGTCGCGGCGGCAAGCGCCATGGCCATGTGTCCGTCATGTCCGCAAGCGTGCATCTTGCCGGGATGGGTTGAGACAAAGGCCGCTCCCGTCGCTTCCGCGATGGGCAGCGCATCCATATCGGCGCGAATCGCCGTGGCATGCGCGGCATCAACACCGGCGTCGAAGAAAGCACAGACGCAGCTGGGGCACGGATGGGTCACCTCGCAAGCGAGCGGTGCCAGCACGCCCTCGATATAGGCAATGGTTTGCGGAAGATCGAAATCGAGCTCCGGAATGCGATGGAGATCGCGGCGATAGCGACGGAGTTCTTGGAGCTCGGTCATAGAGGATCCCTTCGTGAGGCACATCTGTTGCAACTTATTGTGATACAGGATTGTGGCGCACATGTTTCCAGCATATCCCTGCATTTTTTAAACGTTATATACGAATACTCTTGTTTGGTAAAGTGCAACGTGATAGGGTCTTTACCACTTGATAGAGGCGCGGGCACGAAGAGCCGCGGGCGAGCCGGCAGGCTTTGACCCCGTGGGGAGGCGAAACCCGCCGAACTGGGTTTTACGGGCACGAACAACCTGGTGGGCCTGTGGGAAACACCCACAGGACTGTCTGCAGCAATGCGGGAGCGCTATCCGGACATTGGGTCCACGCTATGCGGATTCGATGCGCAGATGGCGCCGTCTGGATAGCGAGGTTTACGGGACATGGCATTGACCCCCAACGAGGCATATGCGGCCAAGCAGCCGTTTGTGGACAAGGAGACACTCGAGCATATTGTCGAGCAGTTCCCCACGCCATTTCATCTATACGACGAGGCGGGCATCCGCCGCAACATGCAAGAAGTGCGCGACGCCTTTGCATGGAACCCGGGCTTTAAGGAATACTTTGCCGTCAAGGCCAACCCCAACCCGGCGCTCATCTCCATTCTCAACGAATACGGCTGCGGCTGCGATTGCTCGAGCTATACCGAGCTCATGATCGCCCGCTCGCTGGGTATCACGGGACACGACATCATGTTCTCGTCCAACGATACGCCGGCTGCCGACTTTGAGCTCGCCGACAAGCTGGGTGCCATCGTCAACTTTGACGACATCAGCCACATCGAGTTCTTTGAGCGTGTTGCGGGACCCATCCCCAAAACGGTCAGCTGCCGCTTTAATCCAGGCGGCCTGTTCCAGCTCTCCAACGGCATCATGGACAACCCAGGCGACTCCAAATATGGCATGACCACCGAGCAGCTCTTCGAGGCCTTCCGCATGCTCAAAGCCAAGGGCGCCGAGGACTTTGGCATCCACGCATTCCTTGCCAGCAACACCGTCACCAACGACTACTACCCCGAGCTCGCGCGTATCCTCTTTGAGCTTGCTGTACGCCTGGAGCGCGAGACCGGCGCACACGTCGCCTTCATCAATCTGTCCGGCGGCGTCGGCATCCCCTACCTGCCCGAGCAGCAGGCCAACGACATTCGCGCCATCGGCGAGGGAGTACACGCGGCATACGACGAGATCCTGGTTCCCGCCGGCATGGGCGATGTGGCCATCTGCACTGAGATGGGCCGCTTTATGATGGGCCCCTACGGCTGTCTGGTCACCAAGGCTATCCACGAGAAGCAGATCTACAAGGACTATATCGGTGTCGATGCAAGCGCCGTCGATTTGATCCGCCCTGCCATGTATGGCGCCTACCACCACATTACGGTGATGGGTCAGCCGGGCGGCGCCGACAAGGCCACGGCGCCCGTCACGAACACCTATGACATCACGGGCAACCTATGCGAGAACAACGACAAGTTCGCTATCGATCGCAAGCTGCCGCATATCGACATGGGTGACCTGCTTGTAATCCACGATACCGGTGCGCATGGCTACTCCATGGGCTACAACTACAACGGACGGCTGCGCTCGGCCGAGGTCCTGCTGCGCCCCGATGGCGCGGCCGACCTCATCCGCCGCGCCGAGCGCCCGGGCGATTACTTTGCCACGCTCGACGTGCTGCCGTGCGGCCGAGAGCTGCTGGCCAAGTCGCGCGCCGAAAGTGCCCGCCGTCGCGCCGAAGACGAGCGCCTGGCAGTCGCAGCTCAATGGAACAAACGCATCCAGATCGCGGAGGCGAAGGAGAAGAACATGGACATCCGCAATCTCGAGGGCTCAATCGTCGCCCTGGTTACGCCGTTTAAAAAGGACGGCAGTGTCGACTTTGACGCGCTCGAGCGCCTTATCGATTTCCACTTGCAAAATGGCACCGACGCCATTCTCACCCTGGGCACCACCGGCGAGAGCGCCACGATGACCGATGACGAGGACAACTCCGTCGTCGCCGCCGTGGTCAAGCATGTTGCAGGACGCGTCCCCGTCATCGCCGGCTCGGGCTCCAACTCCACGCAGACCATGCTCACCAAGTCGCTCACCTATCAGGGCCTGGGCGCCGACGGCCTGTTGCTCATTACCCCCTACTACAACAAGTCCAACGAAGAGGGTATCTATCAGCACTTTAAGACCGTCGCCGATGCCGTTGACATCCCCTGCATCCTGTACAACATCCCCGGCCGCTGCGGCTGCGGTATCAGCGAGCGCAACGTAGAGCGCCTGGCAGCGCACCCCAACATCATGGGTATTAAGGAGGCCTCGGGCAACGTCGCCTACGCGGCCAAGATCGCCCACCTGCTGTCAGACGACTTCCGCATGTACTCGGGCGAGGACGCGCTTACCGTGCCGCTCATGAGCCTGGGCGCCTCGGGCACCATCAGCGTGTGGGCAGACGTGCAGCCGCAGCTCGTACACGACATGTGCCGCGCTTATCTGGACGGCGACGTAGCGCGCGCCCGCGATATCCAGATTGCCGGCCAGCCGCTCATCAACGCCCTCTTTAGCGAGGTCAACCCCATCCCCGTTAAGGAAGCGCTCGCCCAGATGGGCATGATCGAGGCAAACTACCGTATGCCGCTGTGCCCCATGGCAGACGACACGCGATCCGCACTTACCGATGCTCTGAAGGGAGCTGGTCTGCTTGATTAAGACCGTCATTATGGGAACGGGCCGCATGGGCTCGCTCATCCGCACCACCGCCGAAAGCATTGTCGATGCCGCCGGGCAGCCCGTTTTTGATATCGTGGCCCAGATTGGCTTCGATTTGAGCGAGCTCGAGAACGCACCGGCTGCCGATGTGATTATCGACTTCTCGAACGTCGTGACCTTCGATGCCGTCGTCGCCTATGTCGAGCGCACGGGCGCGGCGTTGGTCTCGGGCACCACAGGCTACACCCCCGAGCAGATGGACCGTCTGCGTGAGCTGGGCCAGAACACCCGCGTTATGCACTCGGGCAATTACTCCATCGGCATCGCAGCCCTGCGTCATCTAGTGGCCCAGGCCACGCGTGAGCTGCCCGGCTTTGACTGCGAGATTGTCGAGACTCACCACAACCAAAAGGTCGACGCCCCCAGCGGCACCGCCAAGCTGCTGCTCGACGCCATAGTCGAGGCCGAGCCCGAAGCAGGCTACCACCCCGTCTACGGTCGCGAGGGCATGTGCGGCGCGCGCGACTCCAAGGAAATCGGTATGCACTCGCTGCGCGGCGGCACCGTCGCCGGCGTGCACGAGGTGAGTTTCTTTGGCCAGGACGAGGAGGTCACGCTCACCCACCGCGCCACGAGCCGTCAGATCTTTGTCAACGGCGCCCTGGCAGCCGCGCAGAAGCTCGTCGCCCGCGAACCCGGCTTCTACACCTTCGACCAGGTCATGTTTGCCTAACCAGCTATCAACCGTATCAACGCAAAGGAGAAACAGCATATGAGTAACGCAGCCGAGATGGATGCCCAGGAGATTATCAACTACATCGCCACCGCGCCCAAAAAGACGCCTGTCAAGCTGTATGTGCGCGAGAAGCCGGGCATGAAGGTAGCCTGGGGCGACGCACATGTCTACGGCGGTCGCCGCGGCAAGACCGTCTTTGGCGACTGGGACGAGCTCAAAGCCATCCTCGATGCCAACGCCGATTCCATCGATTACTACGACGTGGAGAACGATTGCCGCAACTCCGCGGTGCCCATGCTCGACCTTAAGGGCATCAACGCCCGCATCGAGCCGGGCGCGATCATCCGCGACCGCGTCGAGATCGGCGATCGCGCCGTCATCATGATGGGCGCCATCATCAACATCGGCTCCGTTATCGGCGAGGGTTCCATGATCGATATGGGCGCCGTGCTGGGCGGTCGCGCCACCGTGGGCAAGAACTGCCACATCGGCGCCGGCACCGTGCTGGCAGGCG
>CABRWN010000120.1 GCA_902474645.1 uncultured Collinsella sp. | reverse complement strand
CCGGCGCTTTCGTTTGTTAAGGCGACGCCGGTTGCCTGCATAGTGGTCTTGCTGCTCATTTGGTTGGGGTCGGCGCGCGTGAGCATTGTGGCGGTCTTTTTGATGGCGCTGCCGGGCGTGTATTTTTCGCTGGTCGAGGGTTTGACGCAAGCGGATAAACCGCTGAAGCAGATGTTCCGCCTGCATGGCGTGCGGGGCTGGCGACTGTTTTGCGCCCACACCTGGCGCGAAGTCCTGCCGTTTGTGCTTTCGTGCGCCCGCGCCGTGATTGGCATGAGCTGGAAGGCCGGTGTGGCGGCGGAGCTGATCGGCATGGCGGTGGGCACCGTGGGTGAGCGCATCTATCAGGCAAAGCTTTTGATTGAGACTGCCGATTTGCTGGCCTGGACCGTGCTGGTTGTTATGGCTTCGTGGGCATGCGAGCGCGTGCTGGTGTGGCTGCTGCGGGCTTCGGGGCCTGCGGCGTGGCGTGCGGCGGTGCTGTCGCATGGACGCGGCTTGCGCGGGCGTGCGAGCGGTTCTGCTGGCGGCGGGGTTGCGGCGGAGCTTGCGCTTGCCGTGGGCGATCGCGCGCCCTGGGCGCCGGCGCTGGATGGTCTGGTGCTCAACGTGCCTGCGGGTGGGCGTATCTGTGTGATGGGCACCTCGGGCGTGGGCAAGTCGACGCTGCTTGCGCTGGCGGCGGGGGAGTGCGCGCCGTGCTCCATGGTGTTTCAGGATGTGCGCCTGGTAGAGGGCGCCTCGGCTTTGGATAACGTGCTGGTGTGCGCCGACGCGCGCGTGGATGCCTCGAGTGCCGCAGCCCTGTTGCGCCTGCTGGTGCCGGGGGTCGATGTGCATGCTCGTGTGGCCGAGCTCTCGGGCGGGCAGCGCCGTCGCGTCGAGATTGCCCGAGCCCTGCTGTGTCCGGGCGGCGCAGTGATTCTGGACGAGCCCTTTACCGGCCTAGATACCGCTGCGCGCGACGCATGCGCCGAGGTCGTGCTCGACTTGCTCGTCGGCCGCATGCTGTTGCTTGCTACACACGATGCCGTCGACGCTCAGGCCCTCAATATCTCGGACATCATCACGCTCTAAATACTTACTCAGCAACAAAATGATCCGTTTTTTCTCCGTCTCCATAGGGTTGGGTATGGTATTCTATCTGCGGGGTAATACTTAGGATTACCAAGTAATACCAACGCCGTAGAAACAAACTCCAGATGCGGGCCAATCGGGTTGCCTTCACAGCCCGTCGCCCAGCCGCGTGGCCCGCATCTATCCGCATCACCGTCGTTTCAAAAAGGAAGCGCCATGGCAGAACACATGACCCCGGTTGTCGCGAAGGTCTTGCCCGAGGAAAAGGCGGCCTTCGCGGCGGCAACCCAACTCGTAGGCACCACGCCGTCCAACGCCATCCGCATGTTCATCGCCGCCTTCAATCGCTGCGGCACCTTTCCGTTCGACATTTCGCCCAGCGGGGCCTTTGGCACTGCGCCCGATTCTCATCAATAAGTGATCCGTTTTCCTCCGTCCCCATGGGATCAGCTCTCTGCCGAGTTGTGGTAGAACTAGGGAACGGTTTTGAGGAGGTTGGCATGCTCAATGCGATAGCGTGGGCGCTTGCCTGTTTTGGCGTTGTCGCTGCCGATATAGCCCTGAGCGTGGTTCTGTTTTCTGTTCTCGGTGCCGTGTCGGCGCTGACGGGCTATCCGATCGACAATCTCGATATCCAATGGTTCCAGGCTGCCGCTCAGACGGCGTCGTTTTTGATGGCGCTGCTGTGGTGGCGTTATCTGTGGCCGCGCTCGTTTATGGCGCGCCAGCAAGGCGAGCGCCCGCTCGGTGGGGGAGCAGGCGCGGCATGGAAGCGCATCGTCTGCGTTGTCGTGATCGGCCTGTCCATGCAGGTGGTCATTAGCTATCTATGCGACGGCGTGCTGTCGCTGCTGCCCGAGGTCGCGGCAGACTATAGCGAGCTCGTCGAGGAAACAGGCATGGGCGACACGAGCTATCTGGCCGTTCTGACCACGGTGATTGGCGCGCCATTTTGCGAAGAGCTCCTGGTGCGCGGCATCATCTTTGAGTTCTCACTGCGTGCGTTTAATCCACGGTGCCATCCGCTCTGGAAACGCCGGCGCCGCGTGAACGCGCAAGACGGCGCCATAGTGCTCTGGGCGGCCCCGAGTGCCTGGGGCGTCGCCGCGGCAATCGTACTGCAGGCGGCGGTCTTCGGCTTTATGCACATGAACTGGGTGCAGGGCTGCTATGCGGGTGTTGCCGGCCTCATCTTTGGCTGGGTGCTCGTGACCACCGGAAAGCTCCGTTACACGATCCTGCTGCACTTTGCCTTTAATGCCGGGTCGTATCTCATGGGCCTGCTGTGGTTTGTGAACGCGCCGTTCGACGTGGTGGTCACGGTTGGCATCGCCGGCTTTGTGCTGGTAGAGGCGATACGCTCGCTGCTCCGGTCGTGCATTCCTGCGCCACGCGAAACTGATCGGTCTGATTATCAATGACTTTAACAAGACCGATGCGTCCTGAACGCACCTGGCGTTTCGCCGAATGTTTCTTTATATTTTGAGTAAAAGAATGACATGTTGGATATGCCGACTTTTCGGGCTACATACTGCACGCTGCGCTCGGTGTTATTGAGAAGATATGCCGCCTCTGTGAGCTGCTGGTTGAGCTTGATTTGCGAAAACGTTTTGCCGGTTTTTTGCTTGATCAAGCTGCTGAGATAGCTGGTGCTATAACCCGTATCGCTCGCAATGCTTTCGAGCGTGCAGTCGCCGTAACTTCGCTCAATATGATTCAGAATCGACACGATGCGTTCGTCCGACATAATCGCCTGGTTATCAGTTGCGGAGCGTCGGTACAGTCCTCGAATGAGAACAAGGAATAGGCTGACGGCGAGGTGCCTCATGAGTTCATTGGAGTAGGCATCTTTAAAGTGATATTCGATAAAGAGCATCTCGATGAGGCGTCGCGCATGTCGGGCGTATTCCTCTGGAAGAATGAGATATTTGCGAGCCTCACGGTTTTTGGACACAAAATCAAATAGGAGATTCGTTAATGGTGACGCGCCGGGTAGCTGGCTCAGGAACACCGAATCGAACATTTCCTTTTTGAAGACGATTGAAATGACGATATCGTGCTCGCCCTTAACGTATGGAACGCTTCTGACTACGCCGGTGTTGCAAATGAGCACATCACCCTTTTTAAGGAGCAGTGACCGTCCGTTGACGACAAACGTGCAGACGCCGTCGTACACGTAGTTAAGCTCCATATCCCGATTGATATGAGGAGGAATGTCGGTAAAGCGTGACTCCTTGATAAGGCCCACGGGGTTTTCGTCGAGGGTTTCTTTCCAATCAAACAGATAGACCTCTTCGCCGTTAATGGTTGTGGTTTCCACCCTGTTATATCGCGGGCTGGGCTCTCCCGGATGCGTACGATGCCACTCTTCGGTCTCGGTATGCGTATAGAGCAACTGTTTGAGATTCGAATCCATGGGGTGCTCCAGCGGTGAACGGTAGAATCGATGCCTTGAACGGTATTATATCTAAAAAAATGTTATAAACCCAAGCTTTCTATGCGATATCTTATGCATCTTGTTCTTCCTAGTATTGGGTTATCCGCTGGAGCATCCGATCAAGGAGGGCAAATGGGTAAGTTAAAACATGGATTTGACTCCGACTTTTTATGGGGCGGAGCCATATCGTGCTCGCAGGCCGATGGCGCCTGGAATGAGGGCGGAAAGGGAAAGTCGACGCAGGATTGTCGATGGCTGGATGGCACCTGGACTCATGACCAGATCGAGGACAAGCATCAAAACACCCCCTTCTGCCATGACGAGCTAATGAACGCTCTCGCAGATGATGGCGTTGAGTTCTACCCGTTTAGGCGCGGTAACGACTTCTATCATCACTACCGTGAGGACATCGCGCTTTTTGCGGAGATGGGTCTCAAGCTGTTCCGCACCTCTATTTGCTGGAGCCGAATCTATCCTAACGGAGATGACCTTGAGCCTAACCGTGAAGGCATCGAGTGGTATCGAAGCATGCTGGGTGAGTGCAAAAAGCACGGCATTAAGACCTTCGTCACCATGCTCCACTATGACATTCCGGTAAATCTCGTCACCACATATGGGGGATGGAAGAATCGCAAGACGATTGATTTCTTCGCCCGCTATGTCGAGACGATCGTTACGGAATTGGGCGACCTGGTCGATTTCTGGCTGCCTTTTAACGAGTTCAATGCAGCGCGTTTTTCGCCTTGGGACGGGGTCTGTCTGGTCAAAGACGAAGAGGGGGAGAACTTCGATCGAGCCATCTTCCAGTGTCTGCACCACGAGTTCGTTGCCAATGCGCGCGCCGTCGAGATTGTCCATCGTCTTTCGCCCGATACTCCCGTTGGCGGCATGATCGCTCGATTCTGTACGTATCCTGCCACCTGCCGTCCCGAAGATAACATGCAGGCTATTCACGACGACCAGTATTCCAACTGGTTCTATACGGACGTGATGGCTCGTGGAAAATACCCCGCTTATATGAATCGCTATTTCGATGCGTGCGATATCGAGATTCAAATGGAGCCGGGCGATGAAGAGCTTATCGCTCGCAACACGGTCGACTTCCTGGCCTTCTCGTACTACTTTTCCCAGGTATCCACCTGCGATCAGGGATGGGAGAAGACTGCGGGAAATCTGGTCATGGCAAACAAGAACCCTTATCTCGAGACGAGTGAGTGGGGCTGGCAGCTCGATCCCATTGGCCTGAGGGTTACCCTTAACCAGATGTATGACCGCTATGGGCTGCCCCTGTATATCGCCGAGAATGGCCTCGGTACATCTGATGTAGTCGAGGAGGATGGCAGCATCCACGACGAGTATCGAATCGATTATTTACGCCAGCACATAAAGTGCCTTAAAGAGGCAGTGATCGATGGCGTTGACGTGCGCGGATATATGATCTGGGGATTCATTGACCTTGTTGCCTGCGGTCCTCTTACGATGGACAAGCGATACGGGCTTATCTATGTCGATCTGGATAATTGCGGCAACGGCACTGCGGAGCGCTTGCGTAAAGACTCTTTCTATTGGTACCAGAAATGTATCGCCACTAATGGCGAGGATCTTGGATAGGAGTGATTGTTGTGGCAGACAAGAAGGAACTAGCCGCTCGTGTCCTCGAGCTCGTGGGCGGCGCCGATAACGTTGTTATGGCAACGCACTGCATTACAAGGCTCAGATTCAACCTGAAGGACGATAGCAAGGCAGACCTTGAGGCCCTTAAGACGCTTGACGGCGCCTTGGGCGCGCAAGTTAAAGACGGGCAGTGGCAGGTTATCATCGGCGCCAGCGTGGGGTCGGTATATGACGAATTGGAGCCCATGCTAGGCGACAGGATGGGTGGCGAGGTCTCCGCCGACGCCGAGCAGCCTGAGCTCCAAAAAGGTTCGGCTCGCGTATTCGATATCATCACCGGCATCTTCTCCGCTATCATTCCCGCACTGGTGGCGGGAGGCATCGTAAAGGGCATCCTGGCTGCTATCGCGGCTTTTGGAATCGACACGGGTGCCGGCGACTTTGCGATATTCAATATGATTTCGGATATCCCGTTCTACTTCTTGCCGTTTTTGCTGGCAATGTCTACAGCTGATAAGTTCCGGGTCAACCGTTCGCTTGCGCTTTGTGTTGCCGGATCGCTGATGTACCCGACCATTGTCAACGCTGTCGGTACGGGCGAGACGCCCCTTGCGCTGTTCGGTTTTGCGGTGCCGATTTTTAGCTACGCCGATTCCGTGTTCCCGGTTATCTTTGGCGTCATTGGCTTGTCTTTTGTATATCGCGCAATCGACAAAGTCGTGCCGGATCTTTTTAAGCTCGTTGTCGTTCCGGCGCTCTCCCTTGCTATCGTGATTCCCGTCAACCTGTTTGTACTCGCTCCGATTGGTGCCTGGTGCGGTCTTGGTCTTGCCAACGGTATCGTTTGGCTATTCTCGACGTTAGGCCCCGTTGCCGGTTTTCTGCTGGGCTTCTTTATGCCGCTTATCGTGCTCTTCGGCATGCATCAGTCAACGAGCCCTATCCAGATTTCCAATATCGCAACGCTTGGGTATGACTATCTGCTCCCGATCTCTTTTTGCCATAACCTCGCCGAAAGCGGTGCGTCTTTTGGTGCGGCCCTGCGCATGACCGACGAAAAGCTCAAGTCCGCTGCAATGACGTGCGCCTTCTCAGCATTTATGGGAATTTCCGAGCCCGCCTTGTTTACCGTTCAGGTTCCTAACAGGACTCCGCTTATCGCTGCGATGATCGCGGATGGCATTGGCGGTGCGCTCACCGTTGTTCTGGGCGCAAAGTGCTTCGGCTTTGTTATGCCCGGCATTACCTCGTTGCCCGTTTATGCCGATCCAAGCGGCAATCCCATGAATCTGATCATGATTGTCGTCTGCATCGCTTTGACTTGGGTTATTTCCGCGACGCTCTCGTTTGCGCTCTATGGTCGGTTTGACAAAAAGTAACGATGTTTTGAGATAGACAATATTAATCGGCCGCTCGCCGG
>CABRWN010000119.1 GCA_902474645.1 uncultured Collinsella sp. | reverse complement strand
CCCCCGTTTTTGTTCTGCGGCCCTTGAGCCGCCTCCCCTGGGACCTGATTGACAGCCCCTTCGAGGCCCCGTGGGCAAAATAGGGCAAATATGAGTACTGTTACCTTTTTAGTAACAGCCAAAACCGCCTCAAACGACCTCTTTGCGGGCTCTATACGCCTTCAAATTAATCAAAACGCCCGTTAGCAGGCTTCTGCGTGCCAACGTTAATGAACATATTTATCACTTTGTCTATTATCTCGCTAGACGGATATGTTACTAGGTTAGCAACAGTACTCATATTTGGCATTTTTTGCCCGCAGGGTGTTTCCTGGGGAACCGACAATAGCCTTAGGGTCCCGCGCGACGCCACTCCCTCCCGGTATCCGCCGACGTTCCCCCATATAAAACCTGCCAAAATAAACCTGTCCCTTTTGGCAGATTTCGGGGTGGCAAGGGCTTGCACTTTAGCGTGCGACAGCGGATAATGCCGGACACTCGACAATACGCTTATTGCTCTTTCTATAGATTGAGGAGGCCCCTATGGCCATGGAATTCAAACGCAGGCTGCCGATCCCCATGGAGATCCGCGAGGAAATGCCGCTTTCTGCCGAGCTTACCGCCAAAAAGCAGGCATTTGACGCCGAGGTCGCCAAAGTCTTTACCGGCGAGGACGCACGCAAGGTGCTCATCATCGGCCCGTGCTCTGCCGACCGCGAGGATTCGGTCCTCGAGTACATGAACCGACTGGCCAAGACCGCCGAGGAGGTCAAGGACAAGCTCATCATCATTCCGCGCGTCTACACCAATAAGCCGCGCACCAAGGGCACCGGCTACAAGGGCCTGCTGCACAACCCCAACCCCTAGGCTCCCGACGACCTGCTCGAGGGCGTCAAGGCCATCCGCCATATGCACCTGCGCGTTATTAAGGAAACAGGCTTCTTCACCGCCGACGAGATGCTCTATCCGTCCAACTACCAGTACCTCGTTGACCTGCTGAGCTATGTGGCCGTGGGCGCACGCTCGGTCGAAAACCAGGAGCATCGCCTGGTGTCGAGCGGCATTTCGGTACCCGTCGGCATGAAGAATCCCACTGCCGGCTCCACCACCGTTATGCTCAACTCCATTTACGCCGCGCAGGCGCACCAGAGCTTCATCTTCCGCAACTGGGAGGTCGAGTGCGACGGCAATCCGCTCGCGCACGCCGTTATGCGTGGCTACATCGGTCTCGATGGACGAACCTACCCCAACTACCACTACGAGCACCTGGAGCGCCTGGCCGAGCGCTATACCGAGCACGCCGGCTATGCCAATCCGGCAGCGGTCATCGACTGCAACCATGACAACTCGGGCAAGCGTCCGCTGGAGCAGTATCGCATTTGCAAGGAGGTGCTCGACAGCTGCCGCCGCAACGAGTCCATCTCTAAGCTGGTCAAGGGCTTTATGATCGAGTCCTACCTGGAAGACGGCAACCAGCCGGTCGACGGCGGTGTCTTTGGTAAATCGATCACCGACCCGTGCCTGGGCTGGGAAAAGACCGACTACCTCATCCACGAGATCGCGGAACGTATTTAGTTGCGTGGTTTTACCAAACCGCGCAACGGCTCGACGCTGCAAACGCCCCTAAGCGGCAATCTGACGTTCAATCGTCGGTCGCGTACCGAAGTACGCTTCCCTCCTCTTTCACGTCACCTTGCTCGCTTAGGGGCGTTTTCGCTGACCTATGCTCAACCTACGATAATTCCAAGCTGAACGAGTTATTCGCTGTAGCGGGTGGCGATGGCGGCTTGTACCATGCCGGTGCTCATGAGGTAGGTCACCAGGAAGTAGCCGCCGTAGGCCGCCAGGAAGATTGCACAGGTGAGGCCCACGGTGCCGCCGATGCTCATATTTCCGAAAATGCTCACCAGCTCGATGATCACCTTAAGTGCCACAAAGGAGTGCGCCAGGCCCACTGCCAGCGGGAACAGGAAGAATACCGCTTGCTGCGCCATCACCGAATGACGAATCTGGCGGTCCTCACAGCCGATCTGTGCCAGCACACGATAGCTGCGGCTGCCGTCGGCCACGTTGGAGAGTTGCTGGATCGACAGAATCGCCGCGCATGCAACGACCAATACAAAGCCGATGTAGATGGCTAGGTAGCCAATAAGACCGTTCATTTGCGCTGCCTGCGTGTACATCTCGGAGCGTGTGATGAAGGTTCCCCACGACCCCGACTCCTTGCCGTCAACGAGCAGATTGTCGAGCACAGTGTATTTAATGCTCTCGTCTGCCTCGGTTGTATCCATCCCCTGTTTGTAGTTAACGAGCAGGCTACTGGAATACGGCTGCAGATTAAGTTGGGACAACAGCTCGTCGGCAACGACGACGGTACCCGGATTACTGCCCATCGACGAGTTGGCGATGGCCGCCGTATCTTCGTCCGACTTATCGGTTGCGGGCTTGAGCTCATGCCCGCCCAAGGTAAGGGCATGGCCGCCAGCCATATACTTGGTGTACAGGTCGACCAGCTCGCCGCCCATATCACACGTGAGCAGATACTGGTCGTGACCGATGTGCACCGGCTCCTCGCCCATCATCTGACGCAGTTTGTTGTACTGGCTCGCCGGCGTCACAAACAGACCCATCGTATCGGCATTGCTACCCCCGAACGCCTTGGGAAGCTTTTCGCCCATGGTCTTGCACATCTCACTTGGAGTCACCGAAGGATCCGAGCCGCCAAGCGGGTAACTCAGATACGAATCGATCTGCACATGCTCACCGGCAACATCGGCGATATTGACCTTCTTGCCGGTCTCGTCGTTGTTGTCCGCCGACTTGCCCTTAATACCGTCTGCAACGTTATCGTGATCGATACGATCGCCGTGCCATGCGGAGTACAAATCGACCGTTGTATCAGCCAGCACCATTCGATCGGCCTCAGACGGATTGAAAGACTCTTTGTAGAAGTCGAGCGTATCGGGCGTGTAATAGACATACGTCTGTGACATGTCGGCCGGATTATAGCGCTCCAGATTCTCGTTCATCACGTTGGCAATCGACATACCGCACGTCACCGAGGTGATGGCCAAAAACAGGAGCATCGCGATGACGCCCATCGAAAAGCACACCGTGTTGACCTTGGCCGCAAGCTGGCGCACGGTAAACATGTTGAGGCCGCGCCAATACACGCCGCGCAGGCTCTGCACCAGCTTGATGAGCATGCCCGAGAGTCCCCAGAACAGGGCAAAGGTGCCCACGGTAACCATAGCGGTCGTAATACCAAACTGGTTCATGGCCTCTTGCAGCTTGCTGTCCGTCGCGGTTAGCGGGAACCCATCACGTAGCAGACGGTAATAGGCCATGCCCACAAGCACCACGCCCACGACAAAGATGGCAATCGCGATCCAGGGGTTGCGTGTCTTGATGCTCTCGTTGCGACGCTCGGCACCCATAAGCTCGATGAGTTTGGTACGACGCACGGCGCGGAGGTTCAGCAGTAGCGTGAGCACAAACATTACGAGCATGCAGGCAAGGGTCAGATTGAACGCATGCATCGAGAAAAAGAAGTGGAAATTGGCGATCTGTGTCTTAAAGAGCGAGGCCGTAAAGAACGTCATGAGCTGGGAGAGTCCCACACCCAGCACAATGCCGGCGACAAAGGCCACCACCGAGACAATCACCGTCTCGAGCGCCACGATCGTGGCGACGCGCCCGCGCCCCATGCCGAGCACCTGGTACAGGCCAAACTCCTTTTTGCGGCGTTTCATGATGAAGTTATTGGCGTACACCATCAAAAAGGCCATGACACCGGCCAAAAAGTACGTCAGGTCGCCGAGCATGCTGCCCATAACCTGCGCCAAGCCCTCTTCATCGATTCCGGCGATGTCGACCTGCATTGAGATGGTGTTAAAGGCATAGAAGACCGTGACGCCCAGGGTGAGCGTCAAAAGGTAGACAAGGTAGTCGCGACCGGCGCGGCGGACGTTGCCCCAAGCGAGTTTACAGAGCATCGGAGCCCTCACCGCCCATCATGGCAACGACCTCCATAATGCGGTCGAAGAACTCTCGGCGGTCGGTGTCGCCGCGGCGCAGCTCGGTGAAGATCTTGCCGTCGCGAATAAACAGCACACGGCTCGTGTAGCTGGCGGCAAAGCTGTCGTGCGTGACCATGAGCACCGTGGCGCGCAGGCGGCGATTGAGGGCCTCCAGGCTCTCGAGCAGCAGGCGGGCACTCTTGGAATCGAGGGCGCCGGTGGGCTCGTCGGCCATGATCATGGTGGGGTCGGTGACGAGCGCGCGGGCCGCGGCAACGCGCTGCTGCTGACCGCCGGACATCTGGTAGGGATACTTGTCGAGCACCTGACTGATAGACAGACGCGCGGCCACATCCTGCACGCGGGTCGAGATCTCTGCCGAGTTTGTGCGGGCAATGGTGAGCGGCAGGGCGATGTTCTCGCGTGCCGTGAGCGTATCGAGCAGGTTGGAGTCCTGGAAGATAAAGCCGAGCTCTTCGCGGCGGAACTGCGAAAGCTTAGCCTGCTTCATGCGCGTCACGTCCTGGCCGTTGATGCGGATCGTGCCGCTCGTGGCGCTATCAATGGTCGACACGCAGTTGAGCAACGTCGACTTGCCCGAGCCCGAAGCGCCCATGATACCAACAAATTCGCCGCGGTTGACCGTAAAGCTGACGTCGTTGAGCGCGCGGGTCACGTTGCCCAGCGCTCCATATACCTTTTCGAGATGCGCGACCTCCAGTACCGGGGTCGCCATGTGCGTGGTTTGCATACCGAGTCCTTTCTTGCGATTAGTCTACGGCATCTATAGTCGCAAGAAGACGAGTCAGCTACCATCGATATGGCTTACGCTTGCCTTACCGTTGTGTAAGGTACGGGTAGTCTTTTTGGGACGGGGCTTTTTTAGCTACCCCATCCGAAGCCTTCGAAGCATGGGGCCGCGTTTGACATAGGGCAGCTAAAAAAGCCCCGTCCCAAAAAGACTACCCAAATGAGCTACCCTGCCACGTGTTGATGTTGAGAGAGGACTCCTGTTGAAGACTGTTCATGTTGCCGCTGGGATCATTCGCAAGGAAGGATCCGATGAGCTGCTTGCCGTACAGCGCGGCTATGGCGACATGCAGGGACTTTGGGAGTTCCCCGGTGGCAAGCTCATGCGCGGCGAGACGCCCGAGGACGCCGTACGCCGCGAGCTCATGGAAGAGCTGCAGGTAAAAGTCACCAACCTGCGCGATTTCTATACCGTTGAGTATGACTACCCCGATTTTCATCTCTCCATGGAGTGCTACTACTGCTCGCTCGCCGATGAATCCGATGAGCCTCAGAAGCACGACCGCCAGCTCGATATCCGCTGGATTCCGCGCACCTCGCTTGCCACGGTGGAGTGGATGCCCGCCGACAAAGGGCTTATCGATGCTCTGATTGAGTTGAAGGAAGACCGGCTCGAGGCAAGCTCCGCCGATGACGCCGCGCCCAACACAGCCGACAAACCCGCCACCAAACCCAAGCGCGCACCTAAGCGTCGCAGCAAAAAGCGTCCCAAGCCTGGCCTGCTCGACGGCATCGATACCTCGGACCTCTCCGCTGACGAGCGCGAACTGGTCCGCCGTCGCGCCGCCATAAAAAAGTCCATGAAGGGCAACAAACGCGCGAACACCAAGCCCGAGCTGCTCGTACGACAGCGCCTGCGCGCCGCGGGCCTTACGGGCTATCGCTTGGAATGGAAGGTTCCCGGCAAGCCCGACATCGCCTTCCCCGGGCGCAAGATCGCCATCTTCGTCAACGGCTGCTTTTGGCACCGCTGCCCCAAGTGCAACCCTAGCCAGCCCAAGCGCAACGTTGAGTTTTGGGAGGCAAAGTTCCGTCGCAACGTCGAGCGCGACCGCGCTGCCGTGGCAGCACTCACTCAAATGGGCTGGACGCCCATAACCATCTGGGAATGCGAGCTCAAAAAAGACCACATCGACGCCACGATGGAAAAGGTCATCGAACAAGTACGCGCCGCCGCACCGCAGCGCTAGGAACGAGCCGTCCACACGCCCCACACAGGCAAGCCACATCCGCGTCACAAACCTTAGAAAGCCCTTAAGCCCAAAACCTTTCAAGAGTGTTACTCAATACCTCTGACCTGCAGTTTCATCGTAACACCAAACCAAGTTAAGCCTTTCTTTAGCGCTTCTTTGCAGCAGCCGCGGCATAATACTGCCAACGCACGGGACCTAGCAGCACACCCCGTGCGCAACCTTTTGGTGGACATCGAGGAGGCCGCATAAGCATGCATTCTTCCAATGACGCAACACAGCAGCCATCCCTAAAACATGCAAACCTTTTCTCCTTCCCCCCGACACAGAGAAACGGCCTCCTCGACTCCCCCACCACAAAAGCCAAACGCTCTGCAGACCAACACCTCAACCTGCAGACATCCTTCGAAAAACTCCAAGCCTCACTAGACCAGGCATTCCCCAACCAAGCCCGGGCATACTAATCCCCCATCAGCAAAGAAGCCCTAACGCTCCAATTTTTCCGCTCTAACGCCACAAGGGCGACGACCTCGAGTAGGTCAACCTGGGAGGGACGAGGGCTTAGTTCCCCAATCTTTCCGCAGGGGGCAAAAAGCCTCGCCGCACGAAGTGCGCAGCGAGGCTTTTTGCATGCCCGAGGACGATTGGGGAACTAAGCC
>CABRWN010000118.1 GCA_902474645.1 uncultured Collinsella sp. | reverse complement strand
AGCCGAAGGCCACTTAATGTGGCCTTCGTGCGAGCAGGACTGTCCGCAGTAGCGAGCAATGCCCCAAACCGCGTCCCCCAGTAACGCTTACGAGAAGTCAGCAACCTGAGCAGTCAGCGCCACCAGGATCTCCTTGAGCTCAGCTGCACGGTCCCTCTTCTTCTGGACCACCGCAGGCGCGGCCTTGGCCACAAAGCCCTCGTTGGCCAGCGTCTTCTCGCAGCCGGCGAGCTCCTTCTGGGCCGCGGCAATCTCCTTCTCCAGGCGCGCCTTCTCGGCCGAAAGATCAACCTTGCCCTCGAGCACCACAAAGACCTCGACGCCGCTATCAACCACGGCGATGCTCGCAGCCGGCTTCTCGACGTCGGTACCCATGACCAGCGAAGCAGTGTTGGCCAGCGGCTCGATGGTCGAACGCAGGCTCTCGAGCTTCTCGATGTCCTCGGCACCGGCGCGCACGACCACGTCGAGCTCGGCCTTGGGGCTCAAGCGATAACGCGAACGGGTGGCGCGGGCGGCAGACACAACGGTGCGGCACAGCTCAAACGCGCGCTCGGCGGGCTCATCGACATACTTGGCGTAGTCGGCGAGCTCCGGCCACTTGGCGATCATAAGCGCCTCGGCGCGGTCAACGTTGCCCTCGGCGTCCAGATCGAGCACACTCGCCGGCATGTTGTCCCAAATCTCCTCGGTAACGAACGGCATGAGCGGGTGCATCAGGCGAATGGAGGTGTCGAGCACAAAGATCAGGTTGCGCTGCGCCTGCAGACGGCCCTCGCCCTTCAGGCGGGCCTTGGTGACCTCGACGTACCAGTCGCAGACCTCGTTCCAGAAGAACTGCTGCACGCCGCGGGCCATGTCACCAAAGGTGTAGTTCTCGATGCCCTCGGTGACCATCTTCACGGCCTTTGCCAGGCGGCTGAACATCCAGGCGTCGGCCGGCGTCTCCACGACGGGCTCGCCGGGCGTGTAGCCGTCCATGTTCATAAGCAGGAAGCGGCTGGCGTTCCAAATCTTGGTCACAAACGACTTGGCCTGCTCGGTGCGCGGGCTGTCGATAAGCTTCTTGGTCTTCTTATCGATGTTCGCGTCGAACTTAACATCCTGGTTGTTGGTGCACAGCGTGAGCAGGTTGTAACGCATGGCGTCGGCGCCGTACATGCCAATGAGGTCCATGGGGTCAACGCCGTTGCCCTTGGACTTGGACATGCGGCTGCCGTCCTTGGCAAGAATCGTCGGGTAGATGACGACGTCCTTAAACGGCACCTCGTCCAGGAAGTACAGCGAGCTCATGACCATGCGGGCGACCCACAGCGCGATGATGTCGCGCGCGGTGACCAGCGCCGTCGTGGGGTGATGTCCCTCGAGCAGCTCCGGCTTTTGCGGCCAGCCCTGCGTGGCGAAGGTCCACAGCTGCGAGCTGAACCAGGTGTCCAGCACGTTCTCGTCCTGATGCACGTGATGGCCGCCGCACTTGGCGCACACGTCGGTGTCCTCGGTCAGGGCGTCCTCCCAGCCGCAGTCCTCGCAGTAGAACACGGGAATGCGGTGGCCCCACCACAGCTGTCGGCTGATGCACCAGTCCTTGAGGTTCTCCATCCAGGTGGTGTAGGTCTGCGTCCAGCGCGCGGGATGGAAGGTGACCTTGCCGGAGTTGACGGCGTCAAGCGCCGGCCCCTTGAGCTTGTCGACGGCAACGAACCACTGCTCAGACAGCCACGGCTCCAGGGCGGCATCGCAACGGTAGCAGTGCATGACGGAGTGATCGTGCTCCTCGACGTGATCGAGCAGGTCATGCTCCTCGAACCACTTGATGACGGCCTCGCGGCACTCGTCGCGCGTCATACCGGTGAACTCGCCGTAGCCCTCGACGACCACCGCGTGCTCGTCAAAGATGTTGATCTGCGGCAGGTCGTGGGCCTGACCCATGGCGTAGTCGTTGGGGTCGTGGGCCGGGGTGACCTTGACAAAGCCGGAGCCAAAGTTGGCGTCGACATGCCAATCCTCAAAGATGGGGATCTCGCGGTCGACAATCGGAAGCTTGACGGTCTTGCCCACGAAGGCTGCCTTCTCGGGGTCCTTCGGGGAGACGGCAACGCCCGTGTCACCGAGCATGGTTTCGGGGCGTGTGGTGGCGACGACGATGTAGTCCTGGCCGTTAACCGGCTCGGTCAACGGGTAGCGCAGGTGCCACAGGTGGCCCTTCTCGTCCTTGTACTCGGCCTCGTCGTCTGAAATGGCGGTGGTGCAGTTGGGGCACCAGTTGACGATGCGCTTGCCGCGGTAGATCAGACCGTCGTGGTACCAGTCGCAGAACACCTTACGCACGGCCTGGGCGTAATCCTCGTCCATGGTAAAGCGCTCGTTATCGAAGTCGACGGAGCAGCCCATACGCTTAATCTGCTCGACGATGATGCCGCCGTACTCGTGGGTCCAATCCCAGCAAGCGTCGACAAACTTCTCGCGACCAATCTCCAAGCGGCTGATGCCCTCGCTCTTGAGCTTCTTGTCGACCTTGGTCTGTGTGGCGATACCGGCGTGGTCGGTGCCGAGCACCCAGCGCGTGGACTTGCCGCGCATGCGGGCCATACGGACGATGGCATCCTGGATGGAGTCGTCGGTAGCGTGGCCCATGTGGAGCTTGCCGGTCACGTTGGGAGGCGGAATGGTGACGGTGCAGTCGCCCACGCCCTCACGGCGCTTGTAGTAACCGCCGTCGAGCCACTTCTGCAGGATCGCCGGCTCGTTGGTCGACGGATCGTAGTTCTTGGGCATTTCTTCCATATATCTCTCCCTTGCCCATCGGGGAGGAATGTAGGCCCGATTTTCGCTCGGTCAAGTCCTGGCTCGCACGAAGACCACATTAAGTGGTCTTCGGCTCGTGCGGAATCTACGAAAATCGGGCCTACATTCCTCCCCTTAGGTATCGATTACTTCAGTCTGATATGACTTCGCTGAGGCTTAAACAGACACACAGAATAACACAGGTAGTTGGGGTTATTGCGTATCTATAAAATAGCCTCCGACTGTGGGTAGTCGGAGGCTATTTGCAAGCAAGTTTTTGGCAGGTTTACCCGTAGATGCGCTGGGGCTGTTCTTCACCCTTGACGGAGGCTTCGGTCACAACGACCTTGGAAACGCCCTCCTCACTGGGCAGATCGAACATCGTCTGCTGCAGAACGTCCTCGCAGATGGAGCGCAGGCCGCGGGCGCCGGTCTTGCGGGCAAGCGCCATGCGGGCGATCTCATGCAGAGCCGCGTCCTCAAACTCAAGCTCAACGTCCTCGAGCTGGAACATCTTACGATACTGGCGCACCACGGCGTTCTTGGGCTCGGTCAGAATCGACACCAAGTCGTCCTCGTCAAGCGCTTGCGTCTGGGTGACGACGGGCGTACGTCCCACAAACTCGGGGATCATGCCAAAGGCGTTGAGGTCCTGCGGAAGCACCTGACGCAGCAGATCGTTCTCGTCGACCGAGGTGGGGCCGGCGATCTCGGAGTTAAAGCCCACGCCCTTGTTACCCACGCGGTCGGCGATGATCTTGTCCAGACCAACGAAGGCACCGCCGCAGATGAACAGGATGTTAGTCGTGTCGATCTGCAGCAGCTCCTGCTGGGGATGCTTGCGGCCGCCGGTGGGCGGAACGCTCGCCACCGTGCCCTCAAGAATCTTAAGCAGCGCCTGCTGAACGCCCTCGCCCGAAACGTCGCGGGTAATAGAGAGGTTCTCGGCCTTGCGGGCAATCTTGTCAATCTCGTCCACGTAGATGATGCCAACCTGCGCGCGCTCAATGTCGCCATCGGCAGCATTGATAAGCTTGAGCAGGATGTTCTCCACGTCCTCGCCAACGTAACCGGCCTCGGTGAGCGCAGTGGCGTCGGCGATGGCAAACGGCACCTCGAGGATGCGGGCGAGCGTCTGGGCCAACAGGGTCTTACCGGTACCGGTGGGACCGAGCAGCAAAATGTTGGACTTGGCGAGCTCTACCTCGTCCATATCGTCGTCGAACTGCGAGCCCATGTCGTCATCAAAGGCAGACACCGCAGCGCCGCCCTCAATCACGCGGCGATAGTGGTTGTACACGGCCACCGACATGGCGCGCTTGGCGTCCTCCTGGCCCATGACATAGGCCGAAAGCTCGTCATAGATCTCGTGCGGGGTCGGCACGTGCGTGATGACCTGGCGGTCGTCCTCGAGCTCAAAGCCCTCGGTCTCGGGGTCCACGACGGGCTGCCCAGCAGCCTGGCCGTGGTCGTTGAGGAAGCCCGGCAGCTTGCCGTTGCGGGCAGCGTCCATAAAGTCCGAAGCAAGCGACTCCTCAAGGATCTCGGAGCAGGCGGCGACGCACTCGTCGCAAATAAAGATGTTGGTCGGACCCTTTACGAGGCGACGGACCTGGCCCTGCTCTTTTCCACAGAAGGAGCAGCGGATAGGGTTGCCGTTCTCGTCAAAGTTGTCCTGCATGTTTCCTGCCATCCTAGGCGTCCTTCGCGGCGAGATCGCGCGAGGTGACGATACGGTCGATCAGACCGTAGTCGAGGGCCTCGGAAGCGGTCAGGTAGTTGTCGCGCTCGGTGTCGGCCTGGACCTTCTCGATGGGCTGGCCCGAGGCGTCGGACAGGATCTGGTTGAGCTCGCGACGAGTCTTCTTGATCTCTTCGGCCACGATCTCGATCTCGGTCTGCTGGCCCTGGGCACCGCCGCTGGGCTGGTGAATCATGACCTTGGAGTGCGGCAGGCAGAAGCGCTTGCCCTTGGCGCCGGCCGAAAGCAGCACGGCGGCCATGGACGCGGCCATACCGACGCAAATGGTCGAGACCTGCGGCTTGATGAAGTTCATGGTGTCAAGAATCGCCAGGCCGGAGTAAACCTCGCCACCGGGCGAATTGATGTAGAGCGAGATATCCTTCTCGGCATCCTGGCTCTCAAGATGCAGCAGCTGGGCAACGACCAGGTTGGCGCTGACGGAGTTGATCTCCTCGCCCAAGAAGATGATGCGGTCGTTGAGCAGGCGCGAATAGATATCGTAGCTGCGCTCGCCGCGCGGCGTCTGCTCGATAACGTATGGCACGAGGGCGGAATCGAACTTGGCGATCATACGCATCTCCATTTCTCTCTTGCGGACCAAATTGGTTCTAGATAAACGTACGGTGCCCGCATGCTATGCATTGGCTGGCACCGTACGAAGCAACCGGATAACCGGTGTATAACTTTACCCCATCACGGGCGCACCCATGCGCTCGCGGGCAAGGTGGCGAGAATTACTCGGCGTCCTTGGCGGTCTCGTCGACCTCGGTCACCTTGGCGTTCTCGACCAGGTGGTCGACGGCCTTGGAACGACGGATGGACTCGCGGACGGCAGGCATGCGGCCATCGGCGATAAACTCGGCCTTGGAAGCCTCGACGTCCTTGACGCCGGCCTTCTCGAACTCGGCGTTGATGTCGTCCTCGGTGACCTCGATCTTGAGCTCGCGGGCGAGGGCGTCGAGGGCCAGGGACTCACGGGCAACGTCGTTGGCCTGCTTGTGCAGGTCGCCGATGAACTGCTCCATGGTCAGGCCGGAAGCGGGCAGCCAGGTGTCCAGCGTCATGCCGCGGGCGGCGAGGTTGGACAGGAAGTTCTGGCCAAGCTCCTCAAAGACGGACTGCTCGTAGTCGGCGTCCATCTCGTCGAGCTGCAGGCGCTCGGCGAGGGCGGAGACGCAACGGTTCTCCTTCTCGGCCGGGAGGCGAGAAGCCTTGTCCTGCTCGATCTCGATCTTGATGGCGTCGCGCATAGCGTCGATGCTGTCGAAGCCAAAGTCGGACTTGACGAGCTCGTCGGTGAGCTCGGGGGTGTTGCGGACCTTGATGCCCTTGACGGTGACCTCGACGGAGTGGGTCTCGGCCTCCTCGCCCTCCTCGACCTCGTCGGTCCAGGTGACGGTCTTGACGTCGTCAACGTTAGCGCCGATCAGGGCCTCGTTGAACTCCTTGGGGTTGCTGTCGCTACCGGCGATGAGCATGCGGCCCTCGGCGGCGAAGTTGTCGGCGTTCTCGACAGCCTTGAGGTCGACGGTCACATAGTCGTCAGCCTCGACGGCGCGACCCTCGACGTCCTCGAAGGTGGCACGGTAGTTGAGAAGCATCTCGACCTGGTTGTTGATCTCGGACTCGGTGACCTCCGCGGGAGGCATCTCGATCTCGACGGCGTCGAAGGAGGAGAGCTCAGCAGCAGGACGCAGGGAGAACTCGACGGTGTAGGTGTAGTCCTCGTGATCCTTGGCGAGGTCGAGCTCCTTGTAGTCACCGTTCTTGGTGGGGACGATGTCCAGCTCGTTGAGGACGGCGGGCTCGTTGGCGGCGATCAGGTCGTTGGTGGCCTGAGCGAGGGTAGCCTCGGCGCCAAGAGCGGAGTCGATGACCGGACGGGGGGCCTTGCCAGCGCGGAAGCCCGGGAAGCGGTACTTCTTGGCGGTGTCCTTGTAGGCCTTCTTGATCGCGGCGTCGACGTCGGCGGCCGGGATGGTGACCGTAGCGGTGAGCTTGGCGTCCTTGACGTCAGAAGCGGTGATGTTCAACACGTTCCTCCTCATACTGCCCAGCTTATCTGAGGTGCTGGTACCTTTATGCAACAAAGTGTCGCGAGGGCATAAGCCGACGCGGGTGCGTTGGTGCGGGCGAAAGGACTCGAACCTTCACGGGAATCCCACCAGAACCTAAATCTGGCGCGTCTACCAATTCC
>CABRWN010000117.1 GCA_902474645.1 uncultured Collinsella sp. | reverse complement strand
CTCAGGCGCCTTTCGTATGCGCAGACGGGCGGCGTTGCCTCCGAGGGCTCGTTCGATACCGGTGAGCTGCATATCGACTTTGATGCCGGCATTGCCACGATGGATGGCGAGGAGCTGCATCTGACGCCTATCGAGTACAAGCTGCTGTGCCTGCTGGCACATAACGCCGACAAGGTACTGACGCACCAGTTTATCCTGCACGAGATTTGGGGCACGGCAACTAAGAGTGACCTGGCAAGCCTGCGCGTCTTTATGGGTACGCTGCGTAAGAAGATAGAGTCCGACCCCGCGCATCCGCGCTATATCCAAACGCACGTGGGTATCGGCTATCGCCTGGTCACCCAAGGCTAGATCGCCAACCACCATCCCAATATGAGTTGCGGTGGAATACGGTCTAAATTTGCCTAATTCCAGGCAAAACAGTCCGTATTCCACCGCAACTTTGTTATTTGCCCTTGGGCTTGCTGGCGTAGAACTTCTTCTTTTTGGGTTTGCCGGCGGGGGAGGGCTTGCCAGCAAAGTTGGACTTGCCGTTGCCGGCCTGCGCGTGCGCGGGCGCTGCTGCACGGGGCTTGCGGGCCTCGGGGTTGCGCAGCTCCTCGGTTCGCTCGGCAATCTCCTCGGCGCTAAAGCCGACTTCGGCCATGGCGTCCTCGATGGGCAGGCGGCGCACGATATAGCAGTGGTGCACCTTCTGGTTGCGTGCGAAATCCTCGGGGATGGTCTGCGCCGTAATGTCCTCCAGCACGACGCCCGCGCGCGCGAGCTTGCGCGTTTCGGGGCGGAAACCGCGCAGGTTGCAGCTAAAGATGGCATGGCCGCCCTGTGCAAGCAGGCGTGAAACGCCGGCCAAAAGCTCAACATGGTCGCGCTGGACATCCCAGGTGCGGCGGCCCATCTTGGACGAGTTCGAAAACGTGGGCGGGTCGACAAAGATCAGGTCCCAGCGGTTGCGCGTCTGGCGCTGGTCGCGAATCCAGGCGAGCACGTCGTCGCGCACAAAGTGATGCTGCGGCCCCACAAAGCCGTTCTGGCGCATGTTGCGCTCGGCCCAGTCTAGGTAGGTGTTCGAGAGGTCGACCGTCACGGTCTCCTCGACGCCGCCGTCTGCCGCATAGCAGGTGGCGGTGCCGGTATAGGCGAACAGGTTGAGGAAACGACGCGCCTGTTTGGCGTGCTCACGCACCAGGTTGCGGGTGACGCGGTGATCCAGGAAGATACCGACGTCCAGGTAGTCGTCAAAGTTGACGGCAAAGGTAAGGCCGCCCTCTTCGATGAGCGGCAGACGACGGCGCGCGATGTTGGCGCGCTCGCCCGAGCCACCCTTGCCGGCGCCCTGTTTGCCGTACTGCGAGCCGCCGCGCGAACGCATGCGGGCCTTGGCGTGCACGTGCTCGGCCGGAACATCAAGAATACGCGGCGCGATGGCCAAGATGTCGAGCATGCGGGCCTGGGCTAGCGCGGGGTCGATGGTCTTAGGTGCGGCGTATTCGGCGATGACGAGCCAGCGGCCCGGCGTCTGCGGGCAGCCCTCGTATAGGTCGATGGCGGCGGAGTAGTCGGGCAGGTCGGCATCGTAGACGCGGTAGCAGCTCACACCCTCGCGCTTTGCCCACTTGCGGCGCAGACGGGCATTCTTGCGCAGGCGGTTGGCGAACTGCTCGGACTCGGGGATGAGCACGGGCAGCGGCTTGCCGTCGCCCAAGTCGAGCGTGGCGGCAGGTTCGGACATGGGGGTGTCGGCGGCTTCGTCTTCGGCGTCCGCGGTTTGCTCCTCGGTGTTTGCGCTGGTCGCAGCTTCGAATGCCGCGGCGGCGTGGTCGAGCGAGGGCCAAACCTCAATAGCCGCCTCCTCGTTATTGGGCATGACGGCGATGGAGCGCACGGGCTCGGCATGGAGCGCGCGGGCCAGCAATCCGTCGCGGGTGAGCGCGGCGACCGGCGCCGAAGCGAGCTCGGGGGCGCGGCGCAGCTCGCCGATGAGCGTCATGGCATCGTGCATGAGCGAAAGCGGGGTCTCGGTCGTGTCCGCGACCAGGGCGGCACCGGCGACGGCGCCCGCACGGTCCAGCACGGTGGCGGGCTTGGCGGCGCAAAAGTCGACAAAACGCTTGTAGCCGGCGCACTTGACCATGCGCTCGGCAGTCTTGCGGGCGGCGGGGTCGATGTCTACGGCCACGATGCGCGCCTGGCGCTCGCGCGCTGCCGCCTCGCGCTCGCGCGCCTCGGCAAGCAGCTGCTCCCACAGGGCGGCGTCGTGCAGTTGCCAGCCCTCAAAGCCCCAGCGCTCGCGTGCAGCGCCCGGGGCGCGGTCGGTCAGAATGTTCACGGCTTCCAGCAACAGGCCGCCGCCGGCGCACGAGGCATCGATTAGCGTGGGAAGGGCTTCATTCGCGTAATCGTCGGCCGTCAACTCGCGCTCGCACAGTGCGGTCCAGCCGACCTGCGCCAGCACCAGGGCGGCGTAGTCGGGGCGCAGCACGTGCGCGCCCTCGCCGGCGCGGGTCGCTGCGGGCGGCAGGCGTTTGAACAGCGGGTCGCCCGAAAGGTCTAGGCTGATGCTCGCGCGGCGCTGACGCAGCGAAAGCAGCAGGTGAACATCGGGATCGGCGGCGTCGACATCGGCGCGACGGCCCGTGGTCTCGGCCAGACGGTCGCACAGCGCGTCCTTGGCGCGCAGGGCCGAGAAGCGCGTGTTGCGCAGCTGCTCGGTCACGCCGCGGGCGGTGATGGCGATGGTGGCGCCGGGGCGGATGATGGTCTCCCAGGCGATGTCGTAAACGCTGTCGTACAGTTCATCGGCATCCTGCGCCTCAAAGCGCCCGAGTACCACAAACACACGGCTCGCCAGGCGCGACCACAGACAGGCGCGGTAGCCTTCTTCGAGCTCGCCCTCAAATGTAGCGCGGCCCTTCAGCCGGCGAACATGCGAAAGCCCGAGGCGTTTAAGCTCGTCGGCGAGTGCGGACTCAAAGCCCTCGGGGCAGCTTGCGTAAAATTCCATGGGTGACCTCTCTGGTTGCGTCGCTCCATTATATGATGGATACTTCGTTTACTCTCGCCCCCGAAAGGAACCCATATGATTGATGCGTGCCCCGATTCCGCCGTGCTCTTTTTTGACGTGGACGGCACACTGACGTCGTTCGATCCCGACGATATGACCGACAAAGACTTCAATGCAATCCATCCGTCGAAGGCTGTTGTCGATGCATTTGGTCGCCTGCGCAACGCGGGTCACCAGGCATTTATCTGCACGGGTCGTCCCTTGTGGCTGATTGCCGATGGCTTACGCGCGCTGAACCCGGCGGGCATCGTTGCCATGGCGGGAGCGACGCTCGAGGTCGAGGGCCGCGTGGTGCATGAGGACTGCTTTGACGAAGACATTGTTGCGGAGCTCGCTCGCCGTATGGCCGCGGCAGGGATTGAAGCCTTTTTCGAGACCAACGTGGCTACTTTTGCCCTGGAACCCGCGGGCGTTGAGCAGTCGTCTCTGATCGGCACTTCTGTGGTGCACAGCGCCGAGGAGATGCGCGTCGACGGCCGTCTGCGCGTGGGCAAGGTGTGCATCGTTGCGAGCTACCTGGCTCGCGTAGCCAACGATGACGGCTTTATCGATCGCGAGTTTGAGCTGTGCAACACCGGTGGTCAGAATCGCGAGCTGAGCCCCAAGGGCATCGACAAGGGCGTGGGCGTGGCGCGAGCGCTGGAATACCTGGGTCGCACCGGCAACGCGCGCACCTTTGGCTTCGGCGATTCGGGTAACGACCTGGGCATGCTCGCTGCGGTCGAGACGGCTGTCGCCATGGGCAACGCCATGCCTGAGGTCAAGGCGGTCGCCGACTACGTGACCGACGATGTCGCACGCGACGGTACCGTCACAGCGATGCAGTATTTCGGCCTCATCTAATGAATCCCGCGTTCTGACGTTTGCTCAAACTGTGACGCTTTGCTTTTACATGCTCAATCGATTTATCAATCCAAACACTGAGGTGTTTATACCGTTCGCCGAGAAGATAAAAAACCGCAGCTCACGCCTTGATAAACGTAGGTAAAGTGTTTAGCAGTTTAACGCCCATGTGCAAGCGAAAGGAATCAGGCAGATGGCAATCAAGGTGTTCGCTGACGGTGCAAACCTCGAGGGCATGCTCGACATGTACGAGAACGGCAACGTTCAGGGTTTCACGACCAACCCGTCCCTTATGAAGAAGGGCGGCGTGACGGACTACCGCGCGTTTGCCAAGGAGGTCCTGGCCCACATCACCGATGTGTCCGTCTCGTTTGAGGTTTTTGCCGACGACATCGAGACCATGGAGGTCGAGGCCCGCGAGATCGCTACCTGGGCCGAGAACGTCTACGTTAAGATCCCGTGCGTGACCACCAAGGGCGAGTCCACCGCCGATCTGGTCCGCAAGCTTTCCGCCGACGGCATCAAGGTCAACGTTACTACCATCTTTACGCCTGCGCAGGTCGATGAGATGGTCGAGGCCGTTGACACCGAGACGCCGTCCATCATCTCGCTCTTTGCCGGCCGTATCGCCGATACCGGCGTCGACCCCATTCCGTTTATGACGGAGTCGGTCCAGAAGGCCGCCGCCAAGCCCAACTGCGAGGTCCTGTGGGCGTCCACGCGCGAGCTCATCAACATCTACCAGGCCGAGGCCTGCGGCTGCCAGATCATCACGGTGCCCAACAGCATCCTGGCAAAGCGCAAGAACATTGGCCGCGACCCGTACGAGGTCTCGCTCGACACCGTGCGCGGTTTTGCCAAGGATATCGCCGCTTTGGGCTTCCATATTCTGCCGTAGCGCGAACACTGAGCGCGTCGCGGGCTGTTCGCCCCGGCCTTTCCTTTCCCTATCGCTCACGCGCTTCGCGAGGGTCGCGCTAGGCAAAGGAAAGGCCGGGGCTGCTGACACGGGTTCGCTGGCAAGTCGGTACTCGGCTTCCATATCCTGCCGTGGGCAAAGGTACCCCCGCCTGCGACGTGCAAAATTGAGAGTATTCTGCGAGGTAAAGGCTTTTACCAGCTAGTTGAAGCACGGAACAGCCCCCGTTTTGGCTCTGATGACGCCAAAACGGGGGCTGTTTATGACTTTATTGCCTCTGAGGGGCGTCCGGAACAACGGAATTTGCAGAATACTCGCGATTTTGCACGTCACTACAGGGGGTACCCTTGCTTTGGCGGTTTACTTCCCCTGTACCATGGTGAGGGAGATTTTCTTGCGGTCGCGATCGACCTTCTCGACCCACACCTTGACCGTGTCACCGACGCGTACTACATCGCTGGGGTGTTTGACAAAGCGGTTGGCCAGCTTGGAGATGTGCACGAGGCCGTCCTGGTGCACGCCCACGTCGATGAAGGCGCCAAAGTCCACAACGTTGCGCACCGTGCCCTTGAGTTCCATGCCGGGCTCCAGGTCGTCGATGGAAAGCGCTGAGCGGCTAAAGACCACCTCGGGCGCGTCGTCACGCGGGTCGCGACCGGGCTTCTTGAGCTCGTTGACAATGTCGATGAGCGTGAGGGTGCCGCAGTTCAGATCGCTAGCCAGCGTTGAGATGCTGCCCAGACGGCGCTCGATGTCGGGTACGCCGCCGCGGCTGAGCTCGCTGGCCCCAACGCCGGCGCGCTTCAGGACGGACGTGGCCACCTCGTAGCTCTCGGGGTGGACGCTCGTCGCGTCGAGCGGGTTCTTACCGCCGCTAATGCGCAGGAAACCCGCAGCGTTGAGGTATGCCTTGGGTCCCAGCTTGGGGACCTTCTTGAGCTGGCGGCGATCGGTAAAGGCGCCGTTTTCCTCGCGGTAGGCCACGATGTTTTTGGCCACGCTCGGCGTAATGCCCGATACGTATCCCAGTAGGCTTGCGCTTGCGGTGTTGACGTCGACGCCCACGCGGTTGACGACGTCCTCCACCACGTGGCCCAACGTGCGCGAAAGCTCGGCTTGGTCAAGGTCGTGCTGGTACTGGCCAACGCCGATAGACTGGGGCGGGATCTTGACGAGCTCTGCCAGCGGGTCCTGCAGGCGGCGGCCCAGGCTCATGGCACCACGCACAGTGACGTCCAGGTCGGGATACTCCTGGCTTGCGAGCTCGGAGGCGGAGTACACCGACGCGCCGGCCTCGTTGACGATGGTGTAGCGAAGGCTGGGCGCCTGCTCGGCAATGAACTCCGAGACGACTTCCTCGGTCTCGCGGCTGGCGGTGCCGTTGCCGATGACGATGGTGTTTATGCCGTCCTTCTTGACGAGGCGGGCAAGCTCGCGCTTGGTGCCGGCGACGTCGTGGCGCGGCTTGGTGGGGTAGACCACGCCGTGGTCGAGTAGCTTGCCGGTCTCGTCCATGACGGCGACCTTGCAGCCGGTGCGGTAGCCCGGATCGAGCGCGAGCACGCGGGCGCCGCGCACGGGGCGTGCCGAGAGCAAGCCCTCAAGGTTCTTGGCAAAGACGTTGATGGCCTCGGTCTGGGCGCGAACGGTGAGCTTGACGCGGGCCTCGCGCTCCAGCGAGGGGGCCATGAGGCGCTTGTAGCCGTCGGCGATGGCGGCATCGAAGACGGGCGCGAATACGCCCTGGCGTCGGGGCCAACGGCTGCCGAGGCGTGCCGTGGCGGCGGCGCCGTCGACGTTCACGCGCACTCGGAGCTTGCCCTCGCGCTCACCGCGGTCGATAGCCAGCACGCGGTGGTTGGGTATACGGCGCAGCGGCTCATCATAGCTGTAGTACGGCTCCCAGGGGG
>CABRWN010000116.1 GCA_902474645.1 uncultured Collinsella sp. | reverse complement strand
GGATGCAGGATATCGGCCTGCTCGCCGGCGGCCTCCACCGTGGTCTCGGCATGGAGCTTTTGGTCCAGCAGACCGAGCGCCATGGCAAAGCCGTAGACGGTCTGCGCAGGGCTGGGCGGGCAGCCGGGAATGTAGACGTCGACCGGCAGAATCTTGTCCGTGCCGCCCCAGACGCAGTAGTTGTCGTAGAAGATACCGCCGGTGCAGCCGCACGCGCCATAGGACACCACGATCTTGGGATCGGGTGCGGCCTCAAAGGCGCGCAGGGCCGGCATGCGCATGGCACGCGTCACGGCGCCGGTGTACAGCAGCACGTCGGCGTGACGGGGCGAGGGCACGACCTTGATGCCAAAGCGCTCGACGTCAAAGACGGGCGTGATGGAACCGAAGATCTCGATCTCGCAGCCGTTGCAGCCGCCGCAGTCAACGCGGTAGACGTACACCGAGCGCTTGATCTTCTTAAGAAGGGTCGCCTTGGCCTTCTCGATGCTCTCGTCGAGCTCGATCTTGGTCGGGCGGTACTGAAGCCGCTCGGGCAAAAGCGTGGGTTCGGCCATGGTTACTCCTCCTTCGTTTCAAAATCCATGATGATGCCCTCGACCGGCGCCGGACCGGCGGGAATCTCGGGCGCATCGGGGTTAAGCTCGCGGTCGATATACTCCGGGTTCACGCCGTGGCCGCCCAGATACTCCATGCCGGGGCCCTGGGGCTCACCGGACGCAAGCGTCTCGTTGGCAGCCATACCGGCGGCGTTGCCGGTCTTTACGGCCGAGGCGGCGCGCAGGGCGTCGAGCTCGCGCTTGCACTCCTGGCACATACCGACGGTACGGGCAGCCTGGATGGCCTCCATGCCGCCGGCCTTTTGCAGCAGGCGCTTAGCGTAGTCGATCTCCTTGTGCGGGGCAAACGGCTTGCCGCAACGCGAGCAGTGCTCGAGCGTATAGACGCTCTTGCTGATGAGGTCGTCCTTGCTCATGACGGCCAGCTCAAACTCCTCGGTGAGCTTGATAGCCTCCATGGGGCAGGCTTCCTCGCAACGGCCGCAGAAAATGCAGCGACCGTAGTCGATCGACCAGGTGATGGTATCGGCCGCAAGGTCGGTGTCCATGCGAATGGCATCGGCCGGGCACGCCACGCCGCAGGCACCGCAGGCGATGCAGAGCTCGGCATTATGCTCGGGCTTGCCGCGCATGTCCTTGTTGGTGGGAAACGGCGCAAACGGGTACTTGACCGTCGCGTCGCCGGCCTTGGCGTTAACCTTCCAAAGCTTCAGCATATTAGAGCGCCTCCTCATCGAGCGGGGCGGCCATGGTGCCCTCGCCCGCAAGCGGCGACTTGTCGCGCCAGACGTTCTCGAACTGCTCCTTGTCGAGCACGTGATCGCGCTTGGCGGCGACATCGGTCACCGTCACGCGGTCGGTGCAGGAGTAGCACGGGTCGAGCGAGCCGACGATCAGCGCCGCGTCGCCCACGGTGTTGCCGCGGAACATATAGCGCAGGACCGGCCAGTTGCTGTACGTGGCGGCCTTGGCGCGCCAGCGGTAGCACTTCTGGTTATTGCCGAGCATGGCCCAGTGCACGTCCTCGCCGCGCGGCGCCTCGGTGGCGCCGATGGCGTACTTGTGCGGGGTGTACTCCCAATCAGTGGTGAGGATGGGGCCCGACGGGCAGTTCTCGAGCATGGTCTCGATCATGTCGATCGAATCGTAGACCTCCTGGATGCGAACGGCGGTACGGCCGAAGGCATCGCAGGTGTCGGCCGTAGCGGCGTGCATCTTTTGGACATCCGGATCGGCGTAGCCGTCGAAGGGATGGTCAAAGCGCACGTCGCGGGCATAGCCCGAGCCACGCATGAGCGGGCCGACCGGCGAGAAGTCGCGTGCGATCTTGCGGTCCAAGATGCCGATACCACTCGTACGCTCAATAAAGTTGGGCGTCGAGAGCAAGACGTCGACGAGCTCCTGAACCTCGGAGCGCAGCTGGTGGATGGTCGTGAGCGTGGAGAGCTTCTGCTCGGTCAAAATGTCGCGACGCACGCCGCCGATCACGTTGAGGCCATAGGTCTTGCGGTGACCGGAGAGCTTCTCGGCCAGGTCCATGGACTTCTCACGGACGCGGAAGAACTGCTGGAAGCCCGAATCGAAGCCGGTGTAGTGCGATGCGAGGCCAATGTTGAGCAGATGCGAGTGCAGGCGCTCGACCTCGAGCATGATAGCGCGGATATACTGGGCGCGCGGCGGGACATGGATGCCCTGGGCACGCTCGACGGCCTCGGCGTAGGCCACCGAGTGGGCGCAGCCGCAGATGCCGCAGATGCGGTCGGCGAGGAACGTCACGGCGTCATAGTTCAGGCGCGTCTCGGCGACCTTCTCCATACCGCGGTGCACGTAGAACAGACGATAGTCGGCGTCGACGATCGTCTCGCCCTCAACAAACAGGCGGAAGTGGCCGGGCTCGTCGGAGGTAATGTGCAACGGGCCCATGGGGACGAGTGTGGTCTCCTTGCCCTTGGTATCGGCCAAGAACTCGTAGTTTTCCATGTCGCTCGCGGGAGCGGGACGGAAGCGGTAATCCATGGAGTCCTTGCGCAGCGGGTACAGGCCGCTGGGCCAGTCATCGGGCAGCACCAGGCGGCGACGATCGGGCAGACCCTCGGGGATCAGGCCGAACATATCGCGCAGCTCGCGCTCGCCCCACACGCAGGCGGGGACGAACGGCGTCACGGACGGGAACGTCATCTTGGCGGGATCGACCTCGGTGCGCACGGTCACCCAGCCGGGGTCCTCTCCCTCCATGGAGATGACGTAGTACACGGCGTAACGGCCGCACAGGCTGCGCTCATCGTTGCCGATGATCACGGGAATCCAGCCGTAGCGCTCGTAGTACAGGTAGTGGACGGCCTCGGGCAGCTTGTCCTGCTTGACGGTAATCGTCAGCTGGTCCTCGCACTGCCACTCGACCTTCTCGATAGCGCCCGGCACTGCGGCGCGCAGGGCCTCGACGTGGCTTTCGCAACGACGAGCGTAGTCCTTCTTTTCAGGTTCTGCCATGGTGCTAATTCACCTCGCTTGTCTTGGTCTGGGAACTGAACACCATGCGGTAGAGAGGAGCCTCGTGGAGCTCTTCGACGCTCTGGTTCAAAACGACGGACGTTGCATCCTCGACGCCGCTCGTGATGGCGACCGGGGTGGCGATACCGAACCACATGACCACGATCGCGAGGGCGATCTCGGGGATGATCATGAGGGCGGGCACCTCGTGGCGCTTCATGTCCTCGGGCGCCTTGCCGAAGATGGACTTGAGCGCGATGCCGGTAAGGGCAAAGTACACGCCGGTGAGGCCAATGGCCACGAGCACGACCACCCAGATGGGACCGGACTGGACGCCGGCCACGAAGGTGAGGAACTCGGAGATGAACAGGGCGAACGGCGGGAAGGCGGCGAGCGCGAGCAGGGCGATGATGGTGAGCGCTGCCGTGACGGGAGCGATCTCGACGACGCCCTTGATCTTGTTCAGGTCGCGGGTGTGGTAGATGTGCTGGATGTTACCGGCCATGCAGAAGGCGAGCGCCTTCGTGAAACCGTGGAAGATGCAGTGCAGCAGGCAGGCGGCGATACCGAGCGGACCACCGATACCCAGGCACAGCGCGACCACGCCGACGTTGTCGACGGAGGAGTACGCGAAGCGGCGCTTGATATCGTCCTGCTTAAAGATGCACAGGGCGGCCACCAGGATGGACAGCGTGCCCAGGATGAGCAGGAGCGTACGCGGATAGGTGTCGCCCACCGTGATGATGGACAGGGAGTAGAAGCGGATGATCACCAGCATGGCGCACTTGAGCAACACGCCCGAGAGCAGCGCGGAGACCGGGCTCGGAGCCTGGGAGTGCGCGTCGGGCAGCCAAGTGTGCATGGGGAACAGGCCCGCCTTGGTGCCGAAGCCGATGACGATGAACGCGAACGCGAGGCGCACGAGCATCGGGTCGAACTGGTCGGCGTAGGGCATGATGGAGGTGAGGAAGGCTGCCTCATGCGCGTTGGGCATGATATCGGCGGCGTTCGCGTAGATGAGCAGCGTGCCGAACAGGCCGAAGGCCACGCCGGCGGTGCAGACCATCGCGTACTTCCAAGACGCCTCGAGCGCCTGCTTGTTCTTGTAGATGCCCACGAGGAACACGGTCGACAACGTGGTGGCCTCGACCGCCGCCCAGGTGAGGATGATGTTGTTGGACAGGCAGGCGAGCAGCATCGTGAAAACGAACAGGCTAAACAGCGCGTAGTACTGCTTGGTGCGCTCGGCCGGCATGGTCTTCTCCTCGATATCGATCTTGATATAGGAGATGGAGTACACGCCGGTGATGAACCCGATGATGCCTACCAGAAGGACGAAGATCGACGAGAGCGAATCGAGATGGAGCCACAGGCCCAAAGCGTCGATATTCTGCCCGCTCGAGAGCATGGTTCCCGCGGTGACGACCGAAAGGACGAGGGTCGCCGCGACGGAGATGGTGTTGAGCCCCGCAAAGACGCTGTAGGACGTCGTCTTGGGGAGCGCAGCCATAATCAGGGAGAACACGAGGGGACAAGCGAGCAGGGCGACCGTCAGCATTGAAACATCCATGGCCTACCCCTTCAATTCGGTCAGGTCGTGGGAGTCGAGCGACTTGGTGTCGTTCCAGATCCTCACGACGACGGCGGACATGATGATGACGGCGAAAATGCCGTCGGTGGCGATGCCGATCTCGATGATCTCGGGGGCCGTGGGCGCGAGCAGGGCGAGCGTCACGTGGCTACCGTTCTCCATAAGGCAGTACCCGAAGATTTGCTTGAGGATGTTGCGCTGGGAGATGATGCACGTGAGGCCGACGAAGAAGTGCGCGAAGCTGATGGCGAGGGCCGGAGTAGCCACCTCAGCGGTGGGCAGGCTCAGGCGCGTGACCACCGCGAAGCAGATGGCCACCTCCAGACCGGTGAGGATGATGGTCCAGGCCGGCTTGATGGAGGAGGTCAGCGTGCTATCGGCAGGCGAACCCATCTTTTTGTAGGCACGGTTGAGAATGAACGGAACGAGGATCACCTTGGTGACGAAGGCCGACGCGGCCCACATGAGAAGCTCGGTGGCACCGGTGGTGAGGCCCAGGGTGAGCAGCACGCCCACCAGGACAACCGACTGGATCGCGTACCACTTAATGGCGGACGGGATGGTCTTCGAGACGACCACCATGGTGGAGGTCACGATCAGAAGACCGCCCAGGATATTGACTAACGAATAACCCATGTCCTACCTCCTAACCCATCCAACTAGAGGACAGAGGACCGGCGACGACGACCATGATCATGAGGACGACGAACACGAACGCCATGGCGCGCGGAAGGGGCTGGCCGGCGGCCACGGTCTCGCTCGGCTCACCGGGCAGGACCTTACCCATCCAACGCAGGAACCATGCGAAGGTGGCGACGGTCTCGACGACCATGACGCACACGAGGACGAAGATGACCGTGTTGGAAGCACCAACCGCGAAGCCACCGGAGATAATCTGGAACTTGGAGAAGAACGTGCTCATGGGGGGCACGCCGGCGATTGCGGTCGCGGCGACCGCGAAACCCACGCCCGTGACCGGGTACTTCTTCATGAGGCCCTGGATCTTGGGCAACATACGGGTTCCCAGCGTGAAGCTGAGGGAGCCGGCGATGAGGAAGAACAGGGTCTTGGTGAACGCGTGGTTGAAGATGTGCTCGACGGCGCCGTTGAACGCCATTTGGCTTCCGAACACGGAGAGGCCCAGGCCGAAGAACACGTAGGCGAGCTGCGCGATCGTCGAGAAGGCGAGCAGGCGCTTCATATCCTTCTGGGGCAGATACATGAGGAAGCCGAAGAGCATGGTCACGACGGCGTCGATGATGGCGACCCAACCGACGATCTCGGGGATATCGCCGGCGCTCGCAAGAGCGCGGGCGAACACGCACACGCCGACCTTAACCATAGACGCGCCATGGAGGTAGGCGGAAACGGGCGTGGGGGCCTCCATTGCAGAGGGCAGCCACATGTAGAGCGGGAACTGGGCGGACTTGGCCCAAGCGGCGAACAGGATGAGCAGCAGCACGACGGTCTTCATACCGGAATCGAGCTGGGAGATCGCGCTCAGCGCGAACGTGCCGGTTCCGGCGAACAGGAAGGCCGCGCCGATGTAGAGACCCAGAGCGCCGATGTGGGTGATGATGAGCGCCTTCATACCGGCCTTCTTGGCCGTGGGCGTCATGTAGTAGCTGATGAGGCCCCAGGAGCACACGCCGGTGATCTCGAAGAAAACGAGCTGGCCGACGATGGTGGAGCTGTAAGCGAGACCGGCCATGGCGCCGATGAACGTGGAGAAGTACACGTAGAAGCGGCGACGAGGCGCGTCGGGATGCTCCTTGTTCTTATCGCTCATGTACGGGAACGAATAGATGACGACGAGCAGGCCGATAGCGACGAACGCGGGTGCGAGCAGCGTGCTCATCCGGTCGAATATGAAGCCCATGACCAAGGTCTGGCCCATACTCGCCCAGGTTACATCGACCGCGTTCATGCCGTTTCCGGCAAACGTCGCGGCCAAGCCAACGGAAGCGACCGTGGCGATGCCGCCGGCGAAGGCGCAGATCCATTTAGCGTAGGGACGCGGCAGCATGACGATGAGCAGGGAGCCCAGCATGGGGACGGCAATCGCCACCATGGCAAAGAGGGACAAGCTCGATTCGATTGACATAGTTTCT
>CABRWN010000115.1 GCA_902474645.1 uncultured Collinsella sp. | reverse complement strand
GCCTGCCGTAAGGGGAGCGTTGACATCGCCCGTGCCCGCAAGCGCGCCCGCTTTTCCGGGGCGCTTGTTATTGCCGTGATCCTTGCCGCTGCCAGAGCCACTGCCGCTACCGGAGCTGCTTCCGCTGGAGCCGCCGCCCTCGTCAGCACCGCCGCCACTCGAGCCGCCATCGCCGTCGACCGTCATCGGGGCGTCGTGAAGTTCTGTCGTATCCGCGCTGTCGCATACGCCGACCTGAACTTCTGAGCGCTCGCATGCCGCGTCGGGCACATGAAGCTCGTGCAGTACGGCACCCAGCGCCGAGTTTGCGCCCGGTCGAATTTCCTCGAGCGTTACGGGATCGAGCGCCACCAGATTACGCGCCTTCGCATATAGCGTTACGCGTTTGCCCACCTCGTCGCCCCAACTCTCTGGGATGGCAAAGCTCATGCGGAACTGTGCCGTGCAACCCGGTGCCAGCACGGCGTTGCCGTTGTCGGCTGCCAGCGGGTGCGTAGCGAAGCGCTCGCCCAACGTCTCGAGCGCGTACTTCACGTGTGCAACGTCGTTGTCCGAAGCGTCCTCGGCAAGCTCTGGATCGTAGATCGAAGCCATGCGTGCGTTCACTCCGAATCCGATAGATGCGCTGGAGAACGGCTGACTGGAGCCCTCTCGGTACAGATCGATCGTGCCGGCGGTCAGCAAGGTGTTGCCGTCGTTTCGCACCGTGACCATAAAGGATTCACCTGCTGCTCCGGGCACCACCGCGCCCGAGGTAGCGACCGCGCCCGTCGGAGTGGCACACGCCACCAAGGGCACTTCGATGCCGTGCAGCTCTGCCTCGCTCTTCTCTGCGCTCACAATGTGCGTGGCGAGCGCGGAGAACATGCCTCCCGACGTCAAAAATGTCGTTATCTGATCGACGGGATGGTCCAGCTCGCACATCACGAACGGCTCCGTGAACAGATCGCCTGCCAAGGTGCTGGCGAAGATGCGGAAGTGCTTGCCCATCACTGCTGCCGGGTTGCCTTCTTCGTCGTAGGTTTGTCCCACCTTGCCATCGGTGTTCTCTACATAGAGCACGCACCTGCCGTTGTTGCTTACGCTAAACGATGCCGGGCCACAGTCTGCGGCGCCCACGGGCTGCGTTGCAAATGCCGATGCGCCTCGCGTCCAAGTAATATGCTGCAGTTGCTCGTTGACGGTTGCCAAAAAGCCCGTGTGCTGCGGCCACGGCACCGCGTGGGGTACTGTGGCATCTGGCGACATAACGCCCCAACCCGCGATGGACTGGCCGATCACGGCGTACGATGCGCAGCCACAACCGCCTGCAGTCTCGTATGCAACGGGCACCACCATTTTGCCGTTGATATTCTCGGGCGTGCCGAGCTCGATGCTCGACGGCGCCTGCGGAAAGCGGAGGACCTGACGGAACGTGAGACTGTCGCCCAAATCATCCGACCACAGGGTAAAGCATTCCAGTGCAACCTCGGCCTCGCTGCCGAGCGCCTTCTCTGCGGTGGTTCCGCGGCGGTGGAGGTAAGCGCCCGACAGGCGCCCGTCGACCAGCGTCTTGCCCACCGTGATGCGTGGGCACTGCAGGCAATGGTAGCCATCCTCCTGAAGGCGGCCGCGCGAGATGCTGCGCCACGACGTGTGCGATATCACGCGAACTCCGTCGTTGCTTATGCGCAGGCGCACAACGGACAGTATGCCGGATGTGCTCGCCGTATCGAAATGGGTGTTGTCGCCGGCGGGGCGCTCGCCCGAGACCAGCAGCACGTAGGCGTTCTGGTTTCCTCTTCCGTCTGTATATTCCACCACGTCGAAGTCGTAATCGAATATGCCGTTGCGCTCCACATCGCCCTCGCCAAACCCAAGGGGAAAGTCCACGGGCGTGGGAGCGGACCACGTGCCGTTTGCCTTTGTGTGCACCACCAGGCGCGAGCGACCATTGTCGCCGTAGCGCACCGAGGCGATACGGAACAGGCATTCTACGCCGGCAATCCTTGCCAGCTTCATGTGAGCTTCGCTGAGCACGCCAGCAAACAGCACGTTGTCGCTCGAGGGTTTGATGCCGCCACGCTCGTCCTCCGACACGCCGGCAGAATTGGCGTTCGGGTCAGCAACGGCGTTCGTCGTCTGGCCGATATAGGCGTACTCGTACATCGGCGCGGCGTTTTCGTCGTTTTCCATCAGTGCATGGACGAAATGTTCGACCTGTCCCGTGTCGTCGCTCTCTGCATCCGCCTCGAGCTCAATACGCGTGACCGCTTGATTCCAATCGCGTACGACAGAAGCGACGTTTACGGCAGTGGCCTTAGCCTCGGCGCGTGCGAGCAGCTCGGCGTTGGTGACGATGGTGGCCGATGCGATAAATTGCGGCACGCCGCCCGCCTCGGCGTTGCCGGCTGAGCCGAAGCAGGCATCTAGTGTATAGGGCGTATCTCCACCCAATGCGAGCTCAGAGCGCTGGAGTACATACTGGTCGCCGTTGTTCACCGACATATTCCACGAATCGAGGAGTGTGGGCCACGACCCCGACCAAGCCTTGGTGGTCCACTTGAACATCACGAACTGGAGTATCACATCGACATCGACGTCTGCACCTACGCGCAGTCGCGGAAGCTGGTGTCCATCTGCCTTCTCGTACCCAATGAACAGCGTGAGGGATGCGGCGCCGCGCACGGCGGACGAAGCGACGCCTGCAACGCCGGCGCCAAAGGTGACGGCAAGCCCGATCTGGATGGTGAACGAGCCCGACGTGTTTGAATAGTCGAGCGAAATGTTTTTGAAAAACGCCGCGCCGCTGCCGTGCGTGTGGGCACCCACGGCGAGCGCCAGCTTCGCCAGCACCCAGGGGTTGACGTTTAGGAAAAACGGCACCGGTCCTAGGGTAAACTGCTCGGTCCAATTGAGGTCGGTTCTTACCTGGAAGAGGGCCTTAATATTGCCGTATGCGGGGTCGTTGTTGTTACCCCAGGTTTTGCCCACCCAATCGTAGGCGAGCGAGCCGTACAGCTGTGTAGCGATATCCATCGTGAACAGCGGCGTGCAATGGTGGCGAAGGAGCTTGGTGTTTCTTGGATCGGTGCCCGAACCGGCACTCATACTTTTGTACTGATTCCACTTCCCCTCCATCTCGTCGAGGTAGCGGTTTGCCTGCTTGGCGCCCGACTCACGCGGCGATTTCTTCCAGTATTCCGGATCAGGGTTGCCCGAATCGTTCATATAGCTGGCTGGTTTGTATCCTCCGCCAAACAGCACGTATCCAGCAAACGAGAAATCGAAGAGAATCGGAAATGTGGGCATCCAACACGTGAACTTATTGCCGCCGATGCCGGGAAACGCTGCGGGGAAATCAAACGGAGTGATCTCTTGGTCCATAGTGGTGGGGACGATAGTGGTCGATCCGGATTCCGCCTTTGCCGCCGGCGCGGTAACAACGGCCATGGGGGAGGAGAGCGTGTAGGTTTTGCCTTGGTAGTCGAGGACAAAGCGCAGCTTGCATCCTTCTTCCAGAAGGCTCGACGCTGCATCGAGGAACTTGTCTTTGAGCGTGAACGTCGCCAGATTATCCGCGCCCGATGCGCTGGCCTTGACTTGGCCAATCTGCGTGACGGTTTCGGATGAGCTGCCCGCGGCGGGCGTCACTTTGTTGATGCGCAGCGTTGCCTGTCCACCCTGTGGCAGATGTGCCTGCACGGTAAAGGCGTGCGTATCGGGCTGCTCGTTTGCCGTGTCGTCCTTCGGCAATGCCATGAACGTAGCATCGGCGTACTGGATGTCCCATTCGTCGAACGTGAGCTGTCGAAAGTACGGCTCGCCGTCGGAAAGCGGACGCGTGGGCGCGGTAATGGCGGTGCCGCCTTGGACACGCGAGAGGGGAATCTCGACATCGCGGTAGCCCGCCATGCTAATGGAGATGCCGCCGTTAAAGTCGTACGCGTCGAGAAGCGTCGCCTCGTCCACGTAGCCTTCCGAAAGCGGCGCGACCTCAAAGATGGCCGTGCCTTCGTCATCGGTAGTGGCGGTGAGCTGCTTGCCTGCGGCATAGCGCGATGTGAGCGTGACCTGGGCCCCCGTGATGGGCGTATTCTTGTTGGCGACGTCGACCACGACCACACCGAACATGGTGCGCGAGAGCACGAGCACCCTGAAGGGGTCTTTTTCGTCGGCATGGGCTTCGGTGGGCGCGAACGGCAATATGAAGGCGTTTGTGCTTCCCGGCACGCGCGGCAACATAATGCTCGCCAGCGAGGACACTCCGGCAACAAGTAACGAACGGCGATCAAGCATCTTGGGCTCCCATCCCGCAAATATCGGTGGAAATAATCCAATTTTGCGAGAAGGCGCCCCGTGGCGGTAGTGCCGTTCAAGGGTCAAAATGTCCAAATTGATCGAGCGAAGCGCCGGGTTCCGGAACGCGTTCGATGCGCTTGGCAGTCCGGTCGCTAACGTAACATATGCGCGACCAGCTCGGCGCGTGTGCCGATGCCAAGCTTTGCGTATACGCCGGATAGGCGGTTTTTGACGGTGCCCGGCGATACTCCCATATGGCGTGCGATTTCGGCGTTGGTCCACCCACGACAGGCGAGCATGGCCATGGTGAATTCCGTGGTCGTTAGATCGTCGGCCACGTCCTCGCCCGAATCGGGGTTGTGGATGCGCCGCCAGCCGTAGCTGAAGCGGTACGTGATCTCGATGATGCGCGCGAAGTCGTTAGGGTATTGCGTTTTTAGGCACGCCTCGATGAGCCCCTGTAAAAGGCCGTGGTGCTCGCCGATGAGCTCGATAAGGCCGTCGGGGCGCGCAATGTTCCAAGCGGCTCCGAAGTGCGTTTTTGCGGCGTCGATGTCCTTGAGGCTCATGCATGCCATGGAAGCTGCCAGGTGCAGGAACAGTTCCGAGATTGGATAGCTTCCCTGTTTCATGATCAGGGCATTTTCCGCCATGCCCAGGCTGCGGCCGTATTCGCCGCGCAGATACAAGGCGTGCGCCATCACGTAGCTGGCGAACAGGCGCAGGCCTTCGGGCAGATGCGTCGCAAGCGGATAAAACTCTTCGGCAGAATACGGGGAAGGCAAGTGTAGCAGGACGCTTGCGGCCGAGGCGAATAGGATATGCGTGGCGTGGACGGCGGGCGATTCCTCGTCAGTTGGCGTATCGAGGATGCCCGCAAGGCAACGGCGGGCGTCGGCGATACGGTTGAGCGACAGGCTGGCATATCCGCAGATAAAGCATGCGGAATAGCGCAGTGCGGGATCGGTGGCGTCAAGATAGGGGCGTGCTGTCCCGGCAGCGAGGGTGGCCTGTCCGCGAAAGTACAGCGCTTCTGCCGTGGCGATGGTGCGTGAATCGGGGTCGGAAATGCCTGCAACCGCAGCGTCAATCTGCCCCGGCACAAAGGCGGTGCACATCAACGGCATGGGAACGCATGGGTAGCCATCGCAGTCCATCTTCCATCTCCCATCAGGTGGCAACAATGTAGCAATTGTACTCCTGTTGCTCGGGACTGGAATTTGTGGGTATCGCCTACGATTATGCCGAACGTATAAAGGAAGCCTAGCGGCTCTCTTGAACCCAAGGTTGAAGGGGGGGGCGTTGTACAAGGCGAATGGGGCCGAGTGGAAGTGGATTAAAAGAGCGTTACTTGACGTTTCATGCATAATGCCAACCGCCCCGCGACATCACGTTCGCAGCGCGCAGGGGCCGGAGAATCTTCGCGATGAGAGTTGACGTCTAATACCTTGCATCGTATAGTGTGTATAGCATAGTATATGACGAGAGGAGGTGTGCGGATGGAGGCACAGATGAAGCGCGGCTTCCTGGAGGCCTGTGTGCTCGCGGCCGTCTCCGGCGAGGAGTCCTACGGCTACCAGATCGTGAAGGACGTACCGGCGAGCATGGGGCTCACGGAGTCGACGCTCTACCCGCTGCTCAAGCGCCTGGAGAAGGCCGGGTGCATTACGGCGCGCTCCGCCGAGCACAACGGGCGGCTGCGCCGGTACTACCGCATCACGGACGACGGGCGAGCGCGCATCGAGGAGTTCCTGGCCGAGTGGCCGTCCGTACGGGAGATTTACGCATACGTTGAGGGGGCGCACCATGACGCGCGATGAGTTTCTGGGCCGGTTGGGCGAGCTGCTCGCCTGCCTGCCGGCCGAGCAGGTGGAGGAGACCAAGGCGTTCTATGCGGAGGCCATCGCCGACCGCATGGAGGACGGTATGAGCGAGGAGGAGGCCGTGGCCGCCATGGGCACGCCCGGCGAGGTGGCGGAGGCCACGCTCGACGACCTGCCCGCCGTGCCGCGTGCGATCGCGAGGACGCGCCGGCGCAGCACCGCGCTGCTGTGGGTGCTGACCATCGTGGGCTCCCCGGTGTGGGTGCCGCTGCTCGTCGCCTTCGCCGCCGTGGTCGTCACGGTCTATATCTGCATCTGGGTGCTGGCGCTCTGCGTGTGGATCGTCGCGGCGGCACTCGGGGGCGTGGGCGTAGTTGAGCTCCTGTTTGCCGCAAGCGGCGTCACCATCGGCCACTTCCCGTACGCCCTCGCCTCGGCGGGCGTGGGGCTCGGCCTCGTCGGCGTGGCGCTCTTCGTTGGTGCTGGCGCTTGGGCCGCCTCAAAACAAATTGCGCGCCTCTCGGCGCTCTGGGCGAGGAAGGCCGCCTCGCCCTTCTGGAAGGGTAAGGGCGAGAAGGGCGGCGCTGCCGCGCATCTCGCGGCGTAGAAAGGAGTGAGTACCATGACCAGCGCGAAGAAGATCTACCTCGCCGTGGCGGGCGGGCTCGTTGCCGCGGGTGTTGTCCTCGCGGGCATTGGCTTTATCGCTTCGGGCTTCGACCCGGCCGTGTTCACAACCCAAATCGACACGCGCGACAGCACCATCGTGCTCGGCGGCGTCGAGGTGGACGAATACGAGAGTAT
>CABRWN010000114.1 GCA_902474645.1 uncultured Collinsella sp. | reverse complement strand
GAATGCAGGGGCAACCATAACCACGCCTGGGTGCGGCGCTTGCCTGGGCGCCCAGTTTGCCGCTGGCGAGGGTGTAGATGGTGTCGCCGTCGTTGGTGGTGTGCGTGGGACGGATGGCGTGTGCGTAGGCGTCTGCGGCCATCTGGGAGACCTTGGTGGCTTGTGCCTTAGTGAGTTCCACGTTGGTGACGATGCAGCTGATGGTGGTGTTGGTGCGGTCGAGCGGCATCTGCATGGATCCGGCGGCGGCAAAGGCTGCGAGTTCCATGTCGACAATCTGGTCGCTATCGGCTGCGGCGCGCATACCGGCGACCCACTCGCCGGTGAAGGGGTCGACAACGTTGCCGCAGGCGTTGACCGAGACCACGGCGCCTACCTTAACGGGGCCGAGCGCCACGGCGGCAGCGCCAAGGCCGGCCTTCATGCAGGTGGCGGGGCCCATGAGCTTACCCACGGTAGCGCCCGTGCCGGCGCCCACGTTGCCCTGTTCGAGCTTGGTGGGGGTGTTGTCGAGTGCTTCGCGCACGGCGGCGATGCCGGCCTCAATGTCGGGGCGAACGGTGGGGTCGCCAAAGGCGAGGTCGAAGATACAGCTGGAGCACACGATAGGCACCTGCGTGGGGCCGACGGGAAGGCCGATGCCGCGGCTCTCAAGCTCGCGAGCGACGCCGCTTGCAGCCTCGAGGCCAAAGGCCGATCCACCCGAAAGGCAGACGGCGTGGACCTTGTCGACGGTGTTCTCGGGTCGCAGCAGGTCGGTTTCGCGCGATGCTGGAGCACCGCCGCGAACGTCAACGCCGCCGGTGGCGCCCTCGGGTGCCACGATTACGGTGCAACCGGTGCCGGCCTCCTCGTCCGTATAGTTGCCAAAGCAAAAGCCATCGACATCGCAGACGTCAATGGCCTCGAGCAGTGTATCCATGTTTAACTCCTATCGGTTTTCCGCCGCGCCTTGTGCCCGGTCGGGATCCGTACGGTACGCCAAAATTGTAGGCGCTGGGGAATACCCAGCGCCAGATGCAATTACGAGAGTTTTTGAATCGCGCGCGCGACGCGGGCGATGGGTAGGCCCACCACGTTATAGAAGTCGCCCGAAATATCGTGCACGAGCATGCGTCCTCCTGTGCCCTGAATGCCGTAGGCGCCGGCCTTGTCCATGGGCTCACCCGAGGCGACGTAGTGCTCGATCTGCTCGTCGGTGAGCTCGTAGAACGTCACGTCGGTCACATCGACAAAGGACAGGCTTTCGGCGGCATGCGGGGCGGCCGTATCGCCTGCCTTAACGATGCAGACGCCGGTTGCGACCTGGTGCGTGCGGCCCGAAAGCTCACGGAGCATGGTGCGCGCCTCGTCCTCGGTTGCCGGCTTGCCCAGAATCTTGCCGTCAAAGGTGACGATGGTGTCGGCCGCGACCGTCAGCTCATTGGGCTCGGCATGCTCGGCGGCAACGGCGGCGGCTTTTGCGCGTGCCAAGCGCTCAACAAGCGTGAGCGGGGCCTCGCCATCAAAGGGCGTTTCGTCGATATCCGCGGGAATCACGCGAATGTTGTAGCCTGCCTCGCGCATCAGCTCTACGCGGCGCGGCGATTGCGAAGCCAAAATCATAGTTGGATGCCCTCGGCGACCTTCTCGACAGCCTTGTCGCCGGCGAGCGTGCGCAGCAGCTCAAGCGCAAATGGGAGCGACTGGGCCATGCCGCTGGCGGTGATGATGTTGCCGTCTTGCGTAACCTTCTCGCCGGTATAGGCGCCTTCGGGGAAGCTTTTCTCAAAGCCAGGGAAGCACGTGGCGTGGCGCCCCTCGAGCAGGTCGAGCTCGCCCAGGATAAACGGGGCGGCGCAGATGGCGGCGGCGTGCTTGGTCGCGGCGAACTCGCAGACCACGTCGCAGACGCGCTGATCGGCGCGCAGGTTGGTGGCACCGGGTAGGCCGCCGGGCAGCACGACGCAGTCGTACTCGTCAAAGTTGATCTCATCAAAGAGCGCATCGCAGGTCACGGGGATCTGCAGCGAGCTTACGACCTCTCGCGTGGGCATGATCGAGACGAGCGTGGCGCGCACGCCGCCGCGACGCATGACATCGACCATGGTCAAGCATTCAATAGTTTCAAAGCCATCGGCGGCGAGAACGGCAACGCTGGGCATGAGGGTTCCTTTCATAGGCGGCATACAATTAGCCGTCTTATACCCTGAAGACCTCCGCTTGCCACGCTCGATTTCCCGTTGTTTAAAATAGCCCCGTCCGAATTAGCTACCCTCACCCATCCTCAAAAATCTCAATCTGTAACATCCATCGACCAAAACTAGCCCCAACTGTTACAGATCGAGACAGTCCCCAACATCACCACCCCGTTCGGGGAACGACCGCCACAGGTACGGCGGGCAGAGACTCACTTTTTTCCTCGGTTTTTTTCTTGACGGAATCTCACCTGTTGTAGTACTTTGTCCCAGTCTAAAAACGCGTGGACTTTTCTGGGCGCTAGCCACCTTTTTGCCACGCAACCGAGCAGTCGGTTGCGTGGCTTTTTTCGTCTTGGCAGCAGGTACCACATGCACCGCCAGAAGACCGCACGAGCCCACCTTCCGACTGCAGGGAACAGACGCACGAGACGTGCATCTGCAAGACAGCAGACGGAAGGGAGCCTAATGGCAGGAACAAACACAATCAAGCAACAGGCCGCCGGGGCAGGAGCCACGGGCGAGGGACAGGCCAAGGCGGCGCTCCAGGTCTTTGCGGGCGGCGCCTGCTACGGCGCGATGGCCACGACCTACAAGCTTGCCTACGCCGCGGGCTTCACCTCGGCGCAGGTAGTGGCGAGCCAGGCGTGGTTCGGCTGCCTCTTCTTCGCCCTCGCCACACTCGCGGGCCACGCGCTCGGGCACCGCTGGCAGCGCGTGGGCTGGAGACTCGCCCTTAAGCTCATGGGCCTGGGAGCCCTCACCTGCCTCACCTCAATCCTCTATTGCTACGCCATGAGCGTGCTGCCCGCCCCGGTGGCGCTCACGCTCCTCTTCCAGTTCACGTGGCTGGGGCTCGTGTGGCAGACCGTCATGACGCGCCGACCGCCGAGGGTCCTCCAAGTGGCCTCCGCCCTGGTCATCGTCTTCGGAACGGTGTTCGCCAGCGGCGTCTACAAGACCGGCATCACCGGGTACGACCCCGTGGCCCTGCTCTGCGCGCTGGGGGCGGCCGTGTCCTGCTCCCTCTTTGTCACCCTCTCCGGCAAGGTCGAGGCCCCCTGCTCGTCCGAGCAGCGCGGCGTCATCGTGTGCGCGGGCTCCGTGATCATGTCACTCACGGTGTGCCCGGACTACGTCGTCTCGGGCGTCCTCGCCCAGGGCATCCTGCCCTTTGCCGTCATCGCCGGCTTCTTTGGCATGCTCTGCCCGGTCCTGCTCTTCGGCATGGGCTCTCCGCACCTGCCCGCGGGCCTCTCCACTGTCATGGCCGCCGCGGAACTCCCCGCCGGCCTGCTCATCGCCATGATCGTCCTCGGCGAGCCGCTCGGCGTCGTCGAGTGGCTGGGCGTCGCCATCATCCTTGCCGGCGTGTGCCTGGCACAGGTCCCCTCCCTGCTTGGAGGCCGGGAGGCACGTCGCGCCACCGCAGGACAAGCCGTCAGCTAGTCACCCCTTCACAGGCGGCCCGCGCGCATCAGGGAAAGGGCCACGGGCCCGGCGCGTGAGGTCGCAAGGACGTTATAAAGCGTCCCCCGCAGAGATGGGGGCGCCAGAGAGAAGGAGACACCATGCCATTTCCAAAAGGGTTCCTTTGGGGAGGAGCCACCGCCGCCAACCAATGCGAGGGAGGTTATGACGAGGGCGGCCGCGGCCTTGCCAACGTCGACGTCATCCCACACGGGCCGGAGCGCAACGACGTAAGCCGCGGCCTGAGGCGCATGCTCGACTTTGAGCCTGGGTACTACTACCCGGCCCAGACGGGCATCGACTTCTACCACCACTACCGCGAGGACATAGCCCTCTTCGCGGAGATGGGCTTTAAGGTCTTTCGCCTCTCCATCGCCTGGAGCCGCATCTTCCCCAATGGCGACGAGGAGGAGCCCAACGAGACCGGGCTCGCCTTCTACGAGGACGTGTTCCGCTGCTGCCGCGAGCACGGGATCGAGCCCCTCGTGACCATCACGCACTTCGACTGCCCCATCCACCTCGTCAAGAAGTACGGCGCCTGGCGAAACCGCACCCTTATTGAGCTCTACAAGCGGCTTGTGACGGTGCTCTTCAACCGCTACCGCGGCCTCGTGCGCTGGTGGATCACGTTCAACGAGATGAACATGATCTTGCACCGTCCCTTCATGGGTGCCGGCATCGTCCTCGAGCCCGGGGAGAATGCCCGCGAGGCCGAGTACCGCGCCGCGCACAACGAGCTCGTGGCGAGCGCCTGGGCCACCAAGATCGCCCACGAGGTCGATCCGGAGAACAAGGTGGGCTGCATGCTCGCCGCGGGAAGCTACTACCCCTACTCCTGTCGTCCCGAGGACGTCCGCGCGGCGCAGGTCAAGAACCAGGAGGACCTCTTCTTCGTGGACGTGCAGGCGCGCGGTCGCTACCCCGGCTACGCGCTCAAGATGCTCGAGCGCGAGGGCATCGACGTGGGCATGACCGCCGAGGACGAGCGCATCCTTGCGGAGAACACCGTCGACTTCATCTCGTTTAGCTACTACTCCTCGCGCTGCACCGCGGGCGACCCCGATTCTGTGGGCGGCGTCGCCGAGGGCAACGCCTTCGCCGGCGTGGAGAACCCCTACGTGCGCACGAGCGACTGGGGCTGGGTCATCGACCCGCTGGGATTCCGCATCACGATCAACGACCTCTGGGACCGCTACCAGAAGCCGCTCTTTGTGGTGGAGAACGGCCTCGGCGCCTATGACGAGGTGCTTCCCGACGGCGCGATCGAGGACGACTACCGCATCGCCTACCTGCGCGAGCACATAGAGGCCATGCGCGACGCCATCGAACAGGACGGCGTCGAGATGCTCGGCTACACCACCTGGGGGCCGATCGACCTCGTGAGCGCGGGCTCCGGCGAGATGGAGAAGCGCTATGGCTTCATCTACGTGGACCGCGACAACCTGGGCAACGGCACGCTCGAGCGCAGGCGCAAGAAGAGCTTCTACTGGTACCAACAGGCCATCGCCACCAACGGAGGCGACCTGGGCTAACCACCCGGGCAATATCACTAAGGAGAAAATAATGGCTGAAAAATACGACGACCTGGCCAGATCCATACTCGAGAACGTAGGCGGCGTCGAGAACGTCGCCAGCGTCGCGCACTGCATCACGCGCGTGCGCTTCAAGCTCAAGGACGAGTCCCGCGCCAACACGGCCAAGATTGAGACCCTCAAGGGCGTCATCCAGGTCATCCAGGCCAACGGCCAGTACCAGGTGGTCGTGGGTAACATCGTCGAGGACGTCTACGACGCGGTCATGGAGGCCGGCAACTTCTCGAGCCCCAGGGCGATAAGACCGTTGCCTCCGTCGTCATCGACCTCATCTCTGGCATCTTCCAGCCCATCCTGGGACCGCTTGCCGCCGCAGGCATCATGAAGGGACTGCTTGCCCTCATCACCTACTTCGTCCCGGCCTTTGTAAACGACGGCCTCTACACGCTGCTCTACACCGTGGCTGACGGCTTCTTCTACTTCCTTCCCGTCGCCCTGGCGTTCAGTGCCGCGCGCAAGTTCCGCATGAACGAGTTCACCGGCGTGGCAATCGGCGTGGCGCTCCTCTACCCGACGATGGTCGCCCTGACCTCGGGCGAGGCGCTCGGCAGCATCGATCTCGGCGTGGCTGGCACGTTCTCGTGGTACGCCACCGCCCTCGGACTCCCCATCATCATGCCCGTGTCCGGCTACGTGAGCTCGGTGATCCCCGTCCTTCTCATGGTGTGGTTCGGCTCTATCCTTGAGCGCTGGCTCAAGAGCTGGATGCCGACTGCGCTCAAGATGTTCCTCGTCCCGCTCGCCACGATGACGGTCTCCATCGTCTTGGACTACCTCGTCATCGGCCCGGTGGCCACCCTCATCACCAACCTGCTGAGCGCGGCGTTCTCGTTCATCTTCCAGCTCCCCGTGGTTGGTTCCGTCCTGGGCAGCGCCCTGGTCGGCGGACTGTGGATGTGCCTCGTCATCTTTGGCTTCCACTGGAGCCTCATCCCCATCTCCATCATGAACCTGAACACCCTCGGCCACGACAGCGTGCTCGCCGCCACCATCGGCCACGGGTTCGCGCTCGGAGCGGTCATCTTTGCCATGTACCTCAGAAACAAGGACGAGCGCTTCCGCGGCATCGCCCTTCCCGCGATGATCTCCGCCTTCTTCTTCGGCGTCACCGAGCCTGGCATCTACGGCATCGCCCTGCCCAACAAGCGCGCGTTCGTCGTGGCATGCCTGAGCTCCGCCGTAGGCGGCGCCATCGTGGGAATGACGGGCGCCCTCATGTACATCTCGGGCGGCCTCGGCGTCTTCAACCTGCTCAACTTCATCGACGGGACCCCTGGTGGCGCCGGGATCTCCCACATGATCTTCGCGATCATCGCCTCACTCGTCTCTGCCGTCCTGGCCTTTGTTATCGAGTTCATCACCTACCGACCCAACGACGACGAGGAAGGCGCCCGCTAGCTTGCGCCCTTTTCGGCCAGCTCTATGTAATTGAGGAGCAGTTGAGGTGGGCGAGGGCCGAGGTCGGTCGAGGCGGCCGCCCCGTGTCCGGGACAACCTGCCAGAAGGCGTTAAGCTTTCTCGGGCGGCGCTGAAATGAACTGCCCCCGAAACTTAGACGGGTCAATTAGCGGCCTATGCCGCACATGGGGACTGATTCCGGAACTCCTCCGGGGTCAGTCCCTTTTGCTTAACCTGTCTCCTCTTGTTCCAGTGGACGGTATAGGCTTCGAG